>NZ_JAMPNU010000026.1:0-1425 GCF_028479505.1 Providencia sp. PROV205
GACCGTGATCAACAGCATCTTACATATGCATGATGCGAAGCGCTGGACAACAAAAAGTAATTAATTGGAAGTGGTCAAAACCAGATAATATACAGTGGGTTACGCCCCGAACCGAGGTAAACCCAACCCCAGCCCGCAACTCACCTTAAGTGGTAAGTGGCTGAATGAGTTGGGGTTTACGGTGGGCAGTCACTTTACCCTCACTCGCCAAGCCGGACAGTTGATTATCCGGTGGGCTGAAGGGGAAGTAAGGCGGCTAAGGAGATCCCAGTGTGGGGCTGGGATCTTATTAAAATCACTTGTTAGTCATGATTGATATATATTGCGTTATCTTCCGGAGGGGGGCTTTCAGACCATCCCATACTAACTACAACATTTCGAGCTAATGCTCTCATATTTTCCCACTCTATATAAGATGAAAGAGCTTCATTGTTCCAAAAATGGATATTATTTGAGCCGCTGATAGACAACATGTAATCATCTAATTCTTTTATCGCAGAACTTTGCTCAATAGATAATAATTCATAATTTATATCATCTAGTGCTATTTCCCACTCAACTGCAAGTTGATCTGCCACATTTACAAAATCAGGAAATAGTCTCATTTGAGTATCACTTGGCTGCATAAAAGCACGGGTAATCCATTCTAATTGTTCCATAATCTCTACTCTTTAGTTTTATTAATTATTGTGGCTTTCTCACCTTGTGTAGGCTTATATGTACTTGGGTCTACAACTTTCATTGTGCCTTGAGTTGTCGTGGATACTTTATAATAGCTGCCTCCATGTCTACCTCCTCCAGGGTGGTATTGGATTTGGCTAATTTCAGGATGCCCCTTGACCTCAATAATAACAGCCTGACCAGAACCTCTTGTTGACTGGCGGACATTTACTTCATAGCCCGCTGTTTTGAAATCTTTAGCTATATCATCTGAAGAACGACCCCAAATTGCTTGAGGTGCTTTAGTAAAATTAGTTGCTATATTTACTGAGTTATTCGAGTTAGATTGTTTTGGAATAGTACCTTTATTATTTCCCTTACCAATATTACTTCCAATTACACTACCGACCCCTGCTCCTGCTAATGTAGCTCCAATATCGGATACAGCCGCTAAATCCTTACCAAACTCACTGGTATGCTGATTGATCACTGCATTATCTTTAATTGTTTCTTCTTGAACGAAATTAACAACATCAGGATCAATTCCTAGCCAAAGCCCATTGGCCATGTTTTCATTATAAGCTTCATTGGCTAACTCGCGCCCGAAACCACATAAATCTGGGTTATCTATGCATGACGCTTTATTTTTCTCTCTATCCTTTTCAGCTTTTGCACGAGCTTCTTCTAAAATTGGCGTTATATCTTCGCCTTTTCTTTTAGCCTCTTTGATTTTCCTATCTAAGGTGAACATATCACCCGATAAAT
>NZ_JAMPNU010000027.1:0-84473 GCF_028479505.1 Providencia sp. PROV205
ACTCTGGAGGCTTTTTTATTCTAAATCTAGCCATCACTAATAGACTGTATTATTCTGATAATCAAAGAATGGAAATAAAATAAATTGCCACAAGGAAAAAGCCCAATAATATAAATGGAAAATATTTCATACTGCCTCTTTATTTATGAATTGAATATTCATTATATTTTTTTGATTACATAATTCAACACAATTAAAATATCAGTTAATTTATAATCTAAATTAGATAATATTATTAAGACGCTCTTAATTTGACAAAATAACATTAAAATACAGTCACTAAGTAGTAACCAATTAAAAAACAATAAATTTATATCACTGTCACTTTATTTCCGTTATAATTTTTGTTGTTTGTAGACACCATAAAAGAGGACTTATGAGCTACTTTTTCGCCCACCTTGCTAGAATGAAATTAATCCATCGTTGGCCGTTAATGCGTAATGTCCGAACTGAAAACGTTTCGGAACATAGCTTGCAAGTGGCTATGGTTGCCCATGCTCTTGCTATCATCAAGAATCGTCGATTCGGTGGTCAGGTTAATGCAGAACGAATAGCTATGTTAGCCATGTACCATGATGCGAGCGAAGTTATCACTGGGGATTTACCAACTCCGATTAAATATCATAATCAGCAAATTGCTCATGAATATAAAAAAATAGAGAAGTTCGCCCAGCAAAAATTACTCGAAATGCTACCAGAAGAACTGCGAGATGACTTCCGTGAGCTAATTATTGAAGATTTACAAACTGCTGAAGAACATTCATTGGTTAAACAAGCTGATTCACTATGTGCTTATTTAAAATGTTTAGAGGAACTTTCCGCAGGTAATAGTGAATTTAAACTTGCAAAAAAACGCCTAGAGAAAATATTAGAAGAAAGAAAAAGCCCTGAAATGAACTATTTTATGGAAAAATTTGTCCCAGGCTTTAAACTTTCCCTTGATGAAATCAGTAATTAATTTTTTAGTAGGAATAATAAATATTCCTACTCTGCATAAGCAGTTATTAATTATATTTCGTTAAATGCGGTAGAACAGTCAGACGATGACGGGAAATGCACATACAGCCGCTTGGAGTCCCCATTAACCCCCAATACCATTTTTCCTTTATCTTCGAAGGTAATAGAACAATAAAAACTCGATTTTGTACGATATTTTTTGCCACTTTTAGTTGTTATTTCAACAACCCAATAATCATATGAATCATTAACACCGAGCTCATATTTAAATGCAAAAATATCTTTCATAACAGCTTTATTTGCAATATTAGACAACGTTTGTGACCTAGGGTATTTTTTCGCACTGCTATTACTAAGGTTATTAATATAGTGTTCAATGACAACAGAACTTAAATCTTCCCCCCAAAAATTTTCAAATGTTGCCAAGCCCAAATAATATCTTTCTGGTGTAGCAGTTTCTTTATTCATATTAGATATTCCTCACATTAATTTGTCAGAAATAAGCTAGCATTTAGTTTATCAAATGAAAAAACGAATAAATATTAACGCTTACGTTTTTTTAATATAAACCATCAATAACGATTTACTTTTCATTCGTTATTGATGGTAATTTTGAGATTATAAATAACAAGAATTAATTAAAGGGAAATAATACCGGTACGACCAAAATACTAATAAACATCACAATAATAGTGAATGGCACTCCCACTTTCAAAAAGTCAGAAAATTTATAACCCCCTGGCCCTAATACCAAGGTGTTAACAGGTGATGAAACAGGGGTCATAAACGCAGCTGATGCAGCAATACCAACAACCATAGCAAATGGCAGCGGAGAAACCTCCATTTGACGTGCTGCAGCAATGGCAATTGGCGCCATCAATACCGCTGTTGCAGTGTTAGAAATAAACAAACCAATCGTAGCGCAAAGAATAAATAAACACAGCAGCATGACGTGCGGACCTAACCCACCCGCTATCTTCATCAAGGCATCAACTGCAAGTGCTATCCCGCCCGTTTCTTGCAAGGCGAGCGCAAAAGGCATCATCCCAACAATTAATATGATACTCGGCCAGTGAATTGACTTATACGCACTTTCCATGTCGATACAGCGAAATTTTCCCATTAATAAACAGGCAATCAGCGCCGCAATAAAATTAGGAATTTCATTGGTCACCATCATCGCGACCATTAGTGCCAGACAAAATAAAGCATGAGGAGCTTGAGAGGCGGCAGGGGCAACCGCTTCGACTTCAGCAGCTAGATTCAGGACAATAAAGTTCCGTGGCTTAGTCGATAAAACCCGGATTAATTTCCAATCACCAATGACTAATAAAATATCCCCTAATCTAAGCGGTTCATCAACTAGTTTTCCATCCAATGCCTTGCCATCACGACGAATACCAACCACGTTTAAACCATAGCGAGTACGAAATTTAATATCCTTTAACGATTTACCCAATAGTTCGGAATCTGGGTTCATCGATACTTCAGCCATGCCTACGTCTCGTGATTGCTCTGAAAAATAATCACCTCGTAAAATCATGGGTTCAAGGAGTTGTTCGCTACAAAACTGACGTAAGTCGTCATCACTCACAGAAATATCAATTAATAAGACATCTCGCTCGCGTAACTCCGTTCCCCCCGTCGCGCTCACCATCACACGACGGAATTTACGCCAACGCTCAATCCCTACCACGTTAGCTTCGTAGCGAGAGCGAAGATGCAGTTCATCAAGGGTATGGCCAATAAGCGGGGAACCTTTGCGGATAGCAAGACGGCGAGCTCTGCCTGTCAGCTTGTAATCTCGAATTAAATCACGGAAAGTACGCTGATATTTAACTGGTTGTTTATCAGGTTCGTTACTGCCTAGCCAGCGCCTTGTCAGCCACATGTAGGCGATACCCGCGAATAAAATTAAAATACCAATCGGGGTAATAGAGAAAAATTGAAAGCCTTTGATCCCTTCTCGTACCAATTCACTGTTCACCACCATATTAGGTGGCGTGGCCACCAGTGTCATCATCCCACTGATTAGCCCAGCGAAGCCTAATGGCATCATTAACCGGCTAGGGGACGTTTTCATGCGTGATGCGACACTTAAAACGACGGGGATGAAAATCGCCACCACCCCAGTGGAGCTCATAAAAGCCCCTAACCCAGCGACGGTGAGCATTAAGAAAACCAGCATTTTGCTTTCGCTGCTTCCTGCAACGCGAACAAGCCAGTCTCCCATTTGATAGGCTATCCCTGTGCGAACAAGGCCATCACCGATGACAAATAATGCAGCGATTAGCAAGACGTTAGGGTCAGCAAAACCGGCTGTAGCTTGTTCTAGCGTTAAAGTATCGCTCAATACAAACGCGACAATGACAAGTAACGCTACCACATCCATACGGATCTTATTTGTGGTAAATAAAACTATCGCAATTAATAGGAGGGTCAAGACCCACAGCAATTCTCCGTTCAAAATATCCCCTTTCGACGAAAAAAAACATTGCTAAGAATTTTATTCAGTTAAGCATGTTTTACGGAGAATTTCTTTGATTAAATCACCATTAAGTCAAATTAGACACGAAAAGTTCATAATCACCATTATTGTCAGGCCCCGTAACGGAAATTTGTGCCAGTGAACTCACAATTACTTGAATTTCATCACGACGCGGCATGCCTTCTGGCGCATGGACTGCGACCACTTGGCAGCCTGCTGTTAATGCAGAATGGATGCCTGCCTGCGCATCTTCAAAGGCAATGCAGGATTTTGTAGGAAGAGAAAGTGCTTGTGCCCCAAGTAAAAACGGTTCTGGATCTGGCTTACCTTTGGACACTTTTTCAAATGTTATCCAATGTTTAGGCTCTGGTAACCCTGCCGCTTGTTGACGGCCATGGGCAATTGGTACAGTACCAGAGGTGACAATCGCCCACGGCGCGCCAATTTCATTTAAACGCGATAGCAAAGCAATAGCGCCGGGTAAAGCAATAACGCCTTCAGTATCTTCACTTTCCATTTTTTCTAACCAGCGAAAATAACCCATAATTTCTTCATCACTCGCCTCAGGTAAAAAGTGACGCAAACTGGTTAATGCTGGCTTTCCATGAATAAAGTTAATAATTTCTTCAGGGCTTTTTCCTATTCGCTCACCAAATTTACACCAGCAACGCTCAACAACTGCCAGCGAATCCGCCAATGTGCCATCTAAATCAAATAGAAACCCTTTTGCCTTTAACTTCACATCTCCCCCTTTACCCTTTAATTGTGCAATTCGCATAACATAAAAAGTTGAATCGATTCTAGCCCACTAGTTAACGCTAAATAGGCATATATACGCAACCTCAATATTAAAAATAATTAAGAATTGAGCCTAAGACTTAGATTTGAATGCACTAGAGAGTTAAAACAGGAAAGAAATGTTAATTTGAAGTTGAAATTTTATACCTATTAATCCCATTTACTCTAAATAATTTGCCTTGTCTCTAGGCGATAAAGTGAAGTATGACGAGATTGCTCTAAATATTCACGCTGTAGCTAGGCGACTAGAGAAGATATCTCGGGGAACATACAAAAGTATGTAACCCGAGTAGCCGAATGTAGTCAACAACACTACAGCGCGAAGAATGATGAGTACTAAGCGTTGAAGATTTGGGATATCTCTACTGCTGATAAATGATACTGCCTTGGACATGCATGCCAAATCGCTAACATACGATTATATTTTTCCCACATTGGTGTTTGTGAGTTAAACCCATGCGTTCCACTGTCAAAGTGGGTATAACGCCCTTCTGTATTGACCATAAAACGAACATAGCTCAGATAACGCGCTTCTGTTGCCGCATCAAAGCCCAAAAATTGCACACGGCGGCCATCAATGTCTTCTTTATTAGCCATGTTGCTATAAGAGACTTGCAGTGCATGGTACATTTCCATGATATCAATAACAGTACGGCAGGTGTCTTCACTTAAATGGCCAAAGTCTCTGTCTAACTCACGCATTTGTAAACCGAAACCACGTTCAATAATGGTTTGTAAGCGGCGATAACGTTCTGCATTATCGGGGTCAAGCATGGTCATCATTTTATATTGATTAGATAAGATCAAGCGTTGTGCGTTAGTCATTTCCATCATGGTTCTCCCACTAAAAAGTATGGCTTATCTTCGCATTCAACATCAATCATAGACAGTGAAAACATCGCTTTTATTGATCTAAACACGTTTTTTGCATTACTTATTGTTAAATCTACCTTTTAATGGAAATCATCTCTTAGATATCTTCCAAAAAGGAACGATCCAGCTGCTTAAACGCACGTTTTAGTAAATCAGCTAACGCCATATAATCGGGTTGCTGTTCAATCGGTGCCATGACAATACCCGCTTCGGTAAATTTATCACGGATCTCGTGAAACCAGCTCAACAAGCTCGATGGCAGAGGCGTCGCAGCACGTTTTCCTAACCACCATAAACCTTGCATTGGCAAACTACAGGCAAACAGTGCCGTTGCAATGGCGGGACCAAGTTGCCCACCTAATGCGATTTGCCATGCTAATGTGAAAATTGCAATGGGTGGCATAAAACGAATACCAAAGCGAACAGCCTTGTTAATGCGAATTTCGGGGAAGATTGGCGACAGTTTTTTCTCCATAGGAAAAGTCTTCAGATAGTGGTTACCTAATCTAAAGCGTTTAAAAAAACCGGGCGGTGTACTTTGTAATGTACTCATGAAACGTTTCCTATCGACTTCTTAAAAACTGAGGCAATAATTTATAGATTGCACGATGGTAAAATGATAGCACATTTAAGATAACGAAATTATTTCATTACATTTACCTTAAGTTAAGTCATTTTACTAAATATCAGCTATTCTAATAGCAATGTAACCCTGTGCTATAACACCACTTTATACGTCACTTATGATTTTAATCAATCAAAGCCCCTATTTTTAAAAAAAACGTATAAAATATAAAATAATTTTAGTAGAATCTACCGCATTTAGAATTGCTGTTGCATTTGTTACTTTTTAGCTTTATCCATCTTCAAAACGGAAGATAGACAACAGTTATATATTGGGGTTATTGCTCGTTATTTCAACACTAGATGCAAAGATTTACTTTTATAACCCTTTGCTGGAAAGAATAGCGCCTGTTTTATCAACCCCATAAAGGTCTCACGATCTTTAACTTTTTCGCCTTTAACATGATATCAATCATGATGTTTCAGGTCATAAATACGCTAGGCTTTAGCAGTATATTTTTAATCTGAGTCTTTTCATGTTGTTTAAAAGGCTTCACAACAACAATTAACGATAGGTATTTCCATGTCAAGTAAGCTGGTACTGGTTCTAAACTGCGGTAGCTCCTCACTGAAATTCGCCATCATCGACCCAACTAATGGCGATGAATTTTTATCTGGATTAGCTGAGTGCTTTAACCTCCCGGAAGCCCGTATTAAGTGGAAAATGGATGGTGCTAAGAAAGAAGCGCCTTTAGGTGCTGGTGCAGCGCATAGCGAAGCATTGGATTTCATTGTTAACACTATTCTTGCTGAAAAACCTGAGCTATCAGAGCAAATCACCTCCATTGGCCACCGTATTGTTCATGGTGGTGAGAAATTCACCTCTTCTGTATTAATTACAGACGAAGTGATTGAAGGCATCGAAGCGGCTATTCCATTCGCGCCATTACATAACCCTGCTCACCTTATCGGTATTGAAGAAGCAAGAAAATCTTTCCCGCATCTGATCAACAAGAATGTCGCTGTCTTTGATACCGCATTCCATCAGACCATGCCGCAGGAAGCTTATCTGTATGCATTGCCATACGAATTATATTCAGAGCATAGTATCCGCCGTTATGGTGCGCACGGTACAAGCCATTACTATGTTTCCCGTGAAGCCGCGAAAAAACTCAACAAATCTGTTGATGATCTAAACGTTATCACTTGCCACTTAGGCAACGGTGGTTCTGTTACTGCTATTGTTAATGGTAAATGTGTAGATACGTCAATGGGCTTAACGCCATTAGAAGGTCTGGTAATGGGAACTCGTAGTGGTGATATCGACCCTGCAATTATTTTCCATTTACATGATTCTTTAGGCATGAGCGTTGATCAAATCAACAAAATGCTGACCAAAGAGTCTGGTTTATTAGGTTTAACTGGCGTAACTAGCGACTGCCGCTACCTTGAAGACAACTACGGCACTAAAGAAGATGCCACTCGCGCAATGGATGTTTTCTGCCATCGTTTAGCTAAATACGTTGGTGCATACAGTGCACTGATGGAAGGCCGTCTTGACGCTATCATCTTCACAGGTGGTATTGGTGAAAACTCAGCGCAAGTTCGTGAAATTACTTTGAAGAAACTGGCTATCCTTGGTTTCGAATATGACCATGAGCGTAACTTAGCAGCACGCTTCGGTAAAGAAGGTTTAATCACCACCGATAACAGCCGCCCTGCTCTGGTTATCGCAACCAATGAAGAGTTGGTTATCGCCCAAGATACTGCGCGTTTAACCGCATAAGCAACTTCTACCGCCAGCAACATGCTGGCGGTATCGTTTTGTCATTAGAGTAACCGAAATAAAGAGGTTCCCGTGTCCCGTACAATTATGTTAATACCTACTGGCACCAGCGTTGGCTTAACTAGCGTTAGCCTAGGTGTCGTTCGCTCAATGGAACAAAAAGGTGTTCAATTAAGCGTTTTCAAACCTATCGCACAGCCACGCGTCTCTGGCAACAAAGACCAAACCACTGAAGTCCTGCGCTCTCATTCAAGTATTACTACCATTGTTGAACCCTTAACAATGGAATACGTTGAATCGCTACTGACCTCTTCCAAAAAAGATGTGTTAATGGAAGAAATCGTCGCTCGCTATCATGACCACACAAAAAATGCGGAAGTGATTTTAATTGAAGGTTTAGTGCCAACACGTAAACATTCATTTGCTCAATCATTAAACTATGAAATTGCCAAAACATTAGGCGCAGAGATTGTTTTTGTCACTGCACCAGGCAATAGCTCCATTACGCAAATGCAAGAACGTTTAGAGTTAGTACGCAACGAATTCGGCGGCCAACGTAATAAAAATATTATCGGTGTTATTATCAACAAGGTGAATGCGCCTGTTGATGAGCAAGGCCGTACTCGCCCTGATCTGTCTGAAATCTTTGATGATTCAACTAAAGCGACAGTGACTAACCTCGATACCAAGCAACTTTCTGCGCTGAATTTACCTGTACTTGCATCCATTCCATGGAACTTTGATTTAATTGCCACTCGTGCTATGGACATGGCAAGGCACTTAGGTGCAGAAGTTGTTAACGAAGGTGAAATCAAAACCCGTCGCGTTAAATCTGTGACTTTCTGCGCACGTAGCATCCCTCACATGCTTGAGCACTTCCGCCCTGGCTCACTATTAGTGACCTCCGCAGATCGCCCTGATGTGTTAGTTTCTGCATCACTAGCGGCAATGAATGGTGTTGAAATCGGTGCGGTTCTACTTACGGGTGGCTACAACATTGACCCGCCTATTCGCCAACTGTGTGAACAAGCGTTCGAAACAGGCCTGCCGGTGTTTATGGTGAAAAGCAATACATGGCAAACATCACTGAATCTGCAAAGCTTTAGCTTAGAAGTCCCTGCAGATGACCACGAACGTATTGAAAAAATTCAAAACTACGTGGCTCGTCATATTAGTAGCGATTGGATCGAATCACTGGTTGCAGACTCTGAGCGCCCTAACCGCCTCTCACCACCTGCTTTCCGTTATCAGTTAACTGAATTAGCGCGTAAAGCTGGCAAACGTATCGTTCTTCCTGAAGGCGACGAGCCACGTACCGTTAAAGCTGCATCTATCTGTGCAGAACGCGGCATCGCAACTTGTGTACTGTTAGGTAACCCAGAAGACATTCGTCGCGTTGCGGCAGCGCAAGGTATTGAGCTCGGCACTGGCATTGAAATTGTCGACCCAGTTAAAGTACGTGAAGAGTACGTTGCTCGCCTCGTTGAATTACGTAAGAGCAAAGGAATGACTGAGGTTGTTGCTCGCGAGCAATTAGAAGATAACGTCGTATTAGGGACATTAATGCTGGAAAAAGGCGAAGTTGATGGCCTAGTTTCTGGTGCAGTTCATACGACGGCAAATACTATTCGTCCACCGCTACAATTAATTAAAACAGCACCGGGCAGCTCATTAGTTTCTTCTGTTTTCTTTATGCTATTACCTGAGCAAGTGTTTGTTTATGGTGACTGCGCTATCAATCCAGATCCAACTGCAGAGCAATTATCAGAAATCGCTATCCAATCTGCTGATTCCGCAAAAGCGTTTGGTATTGACCCACGTGTTGCGATGATCTCTTATTCTACTGGTGATTCAGGTGCAGGTAGTGACGTTGAGAAAGTGCGTGAAGCAACACGTTTAGCGAAAGAAAAACGCCCAGACTTAATCATCGATGGCCCATTACAATATGATGCGGCAGTGATGGCTGACGTTGCTAAATCTAAAGCGCCTAACTCGCCAGTTGCAGGTAAAGCGACCGTATTTATCTTCCCTGACTTGAATACCGGTAATACCACTTATAAAGCAGTACAACGTTCTGCTGACTTAGTGTCTATTGGTCCAATGCTGCAAGGTATGCGTAAGCCTGTCAATGACTTGTCTCGTGGTGCATTAGTTGATGACATCGTTTATACGGTTGCATTAACTGCAATCCAAGCCGTACAAAACGAAAACGCATAATTCATCTCTATGATGTAAAAAAGCGCTCAGTTGAGCGCTTTGTGGTTGTTGACAAAGCGGGATAAAAGCGTGGTTTTTCCCGCTTTGTGTTATCAGCCGAAAATCAAAAAATTGATTTTCCTAATTTATTTTCAAAACCTATTCGACTTGCAGCCAAACATAATATGTTTGTCAGCAGTCTGAAAGCGCTCAGTTGAGCGCTTTTTTTATATTTGAAACCAATAAGCACAAATAAACAAATTAATTACCATAAAAACTATCATCTAGTTTATTAGTCGCATTTTTTATTAACTATATCAAATTTACAGATGATAGCATTCGCACTAATTTTTTGTGTCGCATCATAGCAATGGTAATAATATGAATCACCTAACTAAAAATCTTATAATCATAATCGGTACTTTATTCCTAGCATCTTGTTCTAGTCGCCTTCCTTCCTCAACAGAACAATCAAATTTTTTGAGTAACTATGACCGTTTATCTGAAGTTAAAACGCCGTCTGGCAATATAATCAAAGCATGGCATTCAGACCAACTAAATACAACTCAAAAAAATAAGCTTATTTTTACCCCTATAAAATTTAAACCGCTTAATGAACATAATAAAATAAATGAAAAATTCGCAACGGTTCTACTTAATTACACGAATCAACAGGTCAAAAAAGAGCTAGAAAAGCACTTTGAATTAACCCAAACACCAGGGCCTAATACATTACAATTTGCAGGTGTCATTACCTCTGTTAGCGCAACTGCTGAAGAACTCAAACCCTATGAAGTTTTACCTGTTATGTTAGTGATAGCAGGAACCCAACTTGCAGTAGGAAGCCGAGATGCTGACACGAATATTTATTTTGAATGGAAAGTCACTGACTCACAAACTGGGTTGCCTTTATATGAAGCCATTAGGAAAAACAGTGGGAACCAATTAAGTAATACTGAACAGATGATAACCTTAGAAGACTTAAAGGATGCTGTTGATATTATCGCGGATGAAGTTGTTCCAAACGCATAATATGTCATTACGGATGGTAAATAAAATTACCATCCGTAATTTAATAGACTATCTTTTACGCGTAAATAATGACACCACTACTGCAACAATAATATTCAGAATAAATGCCGCAATACCGATATTCATGAAACTTAAACTTTCCCCTAACCAAGGGAACAATTGTGCTAACGAAATTTTCTCGATATAGGTTACCGCAAGGAATAAAACTCCCGCAGAAATCCCACAAATAGCACCTGCTGGTGTCATTGGGTTTTGTTGTTTAAAGCTCATCAATAAAGCAGGGAAAAACTGTGCAACAATATTCACGCCGAGTAACATAATCGCTACGAGAGTATCGTTACTGTGGAAAATAAAATACAAGCTGACTAACGCAACCACAGGCACCATAAAGCGTGCATAAACACCAGACTGGCGTTTTTCTTCACTTACACCCATCGCTTTTTGCACAACGCCTGCTAACATATTGGAGGTGGTTAACAACAACATCGATCCTGGAACTAATGCCGTTAGCATACCCGCAGCGCCAATAAAACCGACCACAATAGGTGAGAAGGTGCTTTTAGATATCTCAAACAGCGATAAATCCACCGCGGCCCCTTCAAGATGCGGAATTTGCAATATAGACGCATAGCCGACAAAAAAAGCAAATAGCATAATCAAGCTGTAAGCTGGGATCAAAATACTATTACGTTTCAGAGATTTCTCATCTTTTGCGGTAAACACTGCGGCCATATAGTGTGGCCAACAGAAATAGGCAACCACAGATAAGAATATTGTCGAAATATACCAAGGAATATTAAGCCCTGTTTCGGAGAAGGTTAAAAAGCTTGGCATTGCCGTATCTATCGCTTTAAACATCTCCCCAAAGCTACCGTAATAATGAAGTGGGATATAAATACCGATAAACACCACCACAATTAAAATCATTAGATCTTTCAGAGCTGATGTCCAAGCTGAGCCATGAATACCTGAAATCATCACAAACAACGTCACTGCGATAATTCCAATCCAAATGGCAATATCAGCTGGAATTGCACCATAAGACGCTTGAGAAACAATTATGCCTAATCCTTTGAGCTGCAAAACAAATAAAGGCACCATCGCAGCAATAGAAATTAAGCTAATTAATAACCCTAACCCCGGGCTTTGATATTTCTTGGTAAATAACTCAGAAATCGTTCTGACATCATTATCTTTTGCGAAGCGCCATACTCTTGGGTGTACCCAATATAAAAAGATCCCCATAAACGCATTGACCGCTAAGGTATATAGGATTGCAGGGCCTTTTCCGTAAGCCCAGCCGCTCCCACCGAGGAAGGTAAATGTGGTATATATTTCCCCTGCACTTAATAAGAAAACCAGCAGTGCGCCGTAACTACGTCCACCGACAGACCATCCTTCGTGATCCATCGTTTTTCCTTTTTTAGCGCGGATAGCTAAATAAATACTAAAAAAGAAAAATGCAGTGATGATAATTAATGAGGAACTCATGATGTTTCCTTAGTATTTTTATTATCTAATACATTGATTAGTAACATCACTAAAGCTGTAATAATCACCCATGCCACAATCCAAAACATTAAAAATGGCAAGCCCATCACAAAAGGCTCTACTTGGTTAACGAAATAAATGCCCACGGTTAATGCTAGGATTGGGAAAATAACTAAATAATGATACCACTTCATAGAAAATTCCTTATTCCATTACCCTAAAGAGACCAATTCACGGGGCAGATGACTTAGCATTTCAACACCATCTTCAGTGATGAGTAGCATATCTTCAATCATAATGCCGCCCACACCAATCCCGTAATATGGCGTTTCTAAACTCATGACCATCCCAGCTCGAAAGACTTCTGTCGTCGCAGCACTCACAAAAGGGGCTTCTTCTAACCCGACAAACACGCCATCCCCATGGCCTAAGTGCCCACGGTTATAATAAGGCAATCCCGAGGAACGGATCAGTGCCATTGTTTCATTAAAAACATCACTCAATGCGACACCGGGTGCAACTCGGCTTAACATATATTGATGACCTTTTAAAATGGTTTGATAAATAGCAGCGACTTTTTCATTCGGTTTACCAACCACAAATGTGCGTGCAATATCAGCGCCATAGCCTGCCACATCAACACCACAGTCAAATTTAATTAAATCACCTTCTTTTGCCGGCTGGTCATCTGGGATCATTTTGGGTGAAAAATCACTGCCAACTGAAATTAAATTGAAGCGGCTATAGTTCGTTTCAGGGAATTCCATCACTTTCGCTTTAAAAGCTGCGGTTAATTCTGCTGAAGTACAGCCAACTCTAATTAATTTACTCGCAGCAGCAATACCAGCTTCTGTAATTTGTGCAGACTTTCTGAGGTGAGCGATTTCCCACTCACTTTTAATCATGCGTAATTCATTAAATAACGGTGAAGAGTCAACCAAATTTAGCCCAGGGATAACCTTATCCAGCCATACTTTTCCAGTATGTGTAATTTGGTTTAATTCAATCGCAACCGGTTTTCCATAAACGCCTGCATCTGACAACGCCTCTTTAAGTATATTAAAAATCGTTTCTATTGGGCTATTAATTGGCCTAGCTTTCATTACTTTGCCATTTTCAGGATTGTAAGGGTCGTCTACATCCACCCAAATTGGAAATGTTTTAATCTTTGCATTAGGCATTTGAAGTGACAAATTCGCCGCTTCAAATTCATTCATAATAACCAATGATTCAATAGAGGGATCACGAAAAATAACCGCGATCGCAGAGCCTGTTTGCCTGAAAGTATACATAAAGAAGCTCGCAAAACCGGTTAAGTGATAGAAATTATCACCCACTGTTGCGATTAATGCTTCAATCCCTTCACGCTCCATAATCTCACGAGCTTTGTGGGTTACGTTCTCAAGGTGTTGTTGTTTCAAAAAAGTATTCTGTTTATTCATTATCATTTTTATTCTCTCGAAGCGTCATATCTACATCACGCAGTGCATCATATCGCAAACGATAAATGTTAAGATCTGCCACATTATATCTAGTGTGGAAATGAATACATCGTTTAACATACAAGTTTTTTATAACTAATAGTTATATATTAGCCAGAAATTAACTTTGCTAGAGATTTGATTTTAGGAAAAATAAAGAAAAGGACTAAATAAATTAGCCCTTTAATCATTTAAGTCTGAGTAGTTATAAGTTTTCAGCACAAGTGATGGTTTTTTCTAACTCATTATTACGCGTTAACCATAAAGAAAGCGCTTTGAGTGAATCTGGCGTAAATTCGTCACAGCGTGCACTGATCTCTTTCGGGGTCAACCAACTGACCTCAGCCACTTCAGACTCTTGTAAAGCGAATGGGCCATGGCTTACACAACTAAACAACCCGCCCCATACACGACAATGCGCATCTTCAAAATAAAAATGGCCATGTTCAGCAAAAGGAACACCTGCAATACCCAGCTCTTCTTCCGCTTCGCGCTTTGCAGAATCAAGGATGTTTTCACCTTTTGTAACGACTCCTCCTGCTGTTGCATCAAGGAAGCCGGGGTGAAAATCTTTAATGTCTGTGCGTCGTTGAACCAGTATTTTTCCCATTCCATCATGGACAACGATGTAAGTTGCACGATGGCGTAGGTTTTCTGCTCGCATTTGGCTACGTGTTGCCTGAGCAATCACCGTATTGTCTTCATCAACAATATCGACCCACTCAACGACTTCGGTTGGTTGTTCCATCCTGTAAACCTTTTATTTTTAAGCTAAAACTGCTTATATCATTAGACTGATTATTATTGTGTGCCAAACAATACTAATCTGCATTGATCCACAACTATAGAAACGATCCTAGCTGAATTTGTGATGGGTTGCCATCATAAAAAAACACTTCTTTATTACAATGATAATGAAATCCTGTTTCTTTAAGGTAGCCCAAGCAAATCATACAAATTGTGTTCACAAATGCTATAGTTAAATCATAACGCTGTAGTTTGTGACACTAATGAAAAGTTAATACGCAAAGTTGGTGTATTGTGACTAAGGTGACAGAACGTAGGCAACAACGCTGCGGTTTGAGTATATTGACAGGGGGTATCCCCTAAATAGTTCAAATTGCAGCTAGGCGCTAAGAGATGGCATCCTTAGGAGCATACACAAGTATGTGACTAAGGTGACAGAACGTAGGCAACAACGCTGCGGTTTGAAATATGACGGGGATGGCGATGAAGATACTCATAACAGGCGGCACCGGGCTAATCGGAACACCACTTATCCAAAAACTGATCTCTCTAGAGCATCAGGTTACTGTATTAAGCCGCTCTCCACAAAAAGTTTATAGCCATTTTTGCAAGGCTGTTGAGTGCTGGACGACGCTCAATGATCAAACTCACTTAAATGACTTTGATGCTGTCATTAACCTTGCTGGCGAACCCATCGCGGACAAGCGCTGGACAGAGGAACAAAAAAAATTATTGTGTGACAGCCGCTGGAAATTAACTCAACAGCTTAGTGAATTAATTACGGCCAGTGAAACACCACCTCGCGTATTTTTATCGGGTTCAGCCGTTGGTTATTATGGTAACCAAGGCCAATCAGTCGTCACAGAAGACGAACAGCCCCACGATGAATTTACTCACCAACTCACACAGCATTGGGAAGCTTTAGCCGCTAATGCACAATCAGAAAAAACGCGTGTTTGTTTATTACGCACCGGCTTAGTGTTATCAGCGAATGGCGGTTTACTTGCCAAAATTCTCCCCATTTTTAAAATGGGTGCGGGAGGTCCAATTGGTGACGGGAAACAATACATGCCATGGATACATATCAATGATATGGTTCGTGCGATTTGTTTTCTATTAGAGACCCCAACGCTCTCTGGCCCTTTTAATATGACCTCACCTTATCCAGTTCATAATGACTTATTTTCTGCCACATTAGGTGATGTTCTCAATCGCCCTTCATTTGTGCGAACACCCGCTTTTGTGATTAAGACCATTATGGGTGAATCTGCAGCGCTGGTCTTGGGTGGCCAACAGGCGATCCCCAAACGATTAGAAGAGGCAGGCTTTCAATTTGAACATATCGAATTAAAAGAAGCGCTTACTGACTTGCTTATTCCACATGCTGATCAGTAAATATTATTTCGCCCCCTGCCAGCGGTGAAATAGGTCTTGTTCTAGTTCGATATCAAACTGATCAAGAATGCGGTTAACCGTTTGGTCAATAATATCTTGGATTGTTTCAGGTTGGTGATAAAACGCAGGCATTGGGGGCATGATCACGGCTCCCATTTCTGCAGCTTGAACCATTAATTTCAAATGCCCAACATGCAATGGCGTTTCACGGACACCTAAAAGTAATTTTTTACCTTCTTTCAGTACCACGTCCGCAGCTCTAGTGACCAACGTATCTGTATAACTATGAACAATACCTGATAACGTCTTCATGGTACAAGGCATGATCACCATGCCAGCAGTACGGAACGACCCCGAAGAGATCGCAGCTGCGATATCGCGGCTATCATAGTTATGGTCAGCGAGCTGTTGAACCTCTTTGACACTGTAATCTGTTTCTAATGCTAATGTTTGTCGGGCAGCCGCACTCATCACCAAATGGGTTTCTACCTCTTTGACAGGTTTCAACACTTCAAGCAAGCGGACACCATAAATAGCCCCACTTGCCCCGGTTAACCCAATGATCAGTTTTTTCATTTCGCTGCCCTATTCACGATAACTCACCGTATTATATACAAATCTCACTAGAATGGCAGATATCAACGACGCTGTAGCTCTAGCTATGACGAATTTTTTGGCTATCAGCCGCAATCCCAATTATACACGACTCGACTAAAATCACGTTTTTTCAGATCATCAGGGTGAATAAAGAAATTACCCACACCGATATCCCCCCAAAGGATCCCAATTTCATAATCACTATTGATTTGCAGAAGTAATTCATATTGTTGAATTTTTTCTTCATATTCCCTTGGGTCACTTTGGGTAAAAAATGGATAACCGCCAATGCAGTGAACGCCTGACTCGAATGCATCACTATAAGGTTCAACCCATTCGTCGTAAAAGTCTTCACCTTCAAATTGGTCTTCATAATCGTAGAGGTTGTCGACCCCTAAAATTTTCTGACCAAATTGGAAATCATCGATACTGATGTACTGCTCCGCGAGCGCATATTCAATATGGCATTGACAGTCTATCGGTGTATAATAATCATCGCTGTGCGCTGCAATAACCTCAGAGAAATCTTGGGTTAATTGCTCTTGGTCTTCAATAATATCTTCCCAATAGATAACCCTGAAATCTTCTTGGTTTTGTCTGTCATTGAAATCGGCACCATATAAATCATCACCGCCAATAAAAAATTGCAAAATACCCTTTTCTGGATAATTTTCGAGTTTAGGCATTTGTGCAAAATTAATTTGTGCCAACAACTTTAAAGGAGTTCCTTCACTATTCGTCGGGTATTTTTCATTCAGTGGCAAATATGGCATACCACCGACTCGACTCTCCCATAACACAGTGTTTTCAATTGGGGCTAAGGCCATTGTAACAAGCGGCTTTTTAGTAGCTTTGATTTTATCTGCGAAAGGTTTAATTACATCAGGAAGGGAATTGAAGTCGACCATATAGCATTCCAAATAGACAGTTAATGTCCCTTTAGACTACTTGATTTTTACGTATTTAAAATCAGATATAACTGTAACTTATCCTTTCATTTCAAATCATAGTTATAATCATAGTTATAAAACTATAACTAATTTTCTAAATAGTTTCGGTTACAGCTAGGCGGCGAATGAAGCTATCCCAAGGAGCATACAAAAGTATGTGACTTGGGTAGCTGAATGAAGCCAACAACGCTGTAGCCTACACTATGACGAAAATTGACGAAAATTTAGCCTTCGTTGTAAATTTCCAGATCCTCAACCTCACTCTGGTCCTTCAACTTTAACTCATCGTCTTTCCGTAAGTTTTCTAAGTAGTCTAAATAACTTTGGTCGATATCCTTTGTCACATAAATACCATCAAATACCGAGCATTCAAACTCCGTGATTTCCGGATTTTCTTCTTTAACAGCATCCACCAAATCACTTAAATCTTGGAATATCAGGCCATCTGCACCGATAAGCTTACGAATTTCATCCACTTCACGACCGTGTGCAATCAATTCATTTGCATTTGGCATATCAATACCATACACGTTCGGGAAACGCACTTCGGGTGCCGCTGAGGCAAAATAAACATTTTTTGCTCCAGCTTCGCGCGCTAGCTCAACAATTTGCTCAGATGTTGTTCCGCGCACAATTGAGTCATCGATGAGTAAGACGTTTTTATCACGAAACTCTGCACGGTTCGCATTAAGTTTACGACGTACGGATTTACGACGTTCTTGCTGACCCGGCATGATAAATGTACGGCCTACATAGCGGTTTTTCACAAAACCTTGGCGATAGGGTTTATCAAGAATATGTGCGATTTCTAGCGCAATATCACACGATGTTTCTGGGATAGGGATCACCACATCAATATTTAAATCTTCCCATTCACGGGCAATTTTGGCACCCAGTTTTTGTCCCATACGTAATCTTGCGTTATATACCGACACTTTATCAATAAAAGAGTCTTGGCGAGCAAAATAGACATATTCAAAGATACATGGGGTTAATTGTGGGTTATCAGAGCATTGGCGTGTAAATAATTGCCCTCTTTCTGTCACATATACCGCTTCACCCGGAGCGACATCGCGTAAAAATTCGAAGCCTAAAGTATCAAGCGCGACACTCTCTGAAGCGACCATATATTCATGCTCACCGCTTTCAGTAATGCGGCGCCCTAATACTAACGGACGGATACCATGAGGGTCACGGAAGGCTAACATGCCATGCCCAATAATTAATGCCACGCATGCATATGCACCGCGTATTTTCTTATGCATGGCTGCCACTGCACTGAAAACATTGTCTGGCTCGAGAGGAAAATGGTCAAACCTATCCAGCTCATGCGCTAATACGTTCAGTAGTATTTCAGAATCAGAGGTGGTGTTAACATGGCGGCGAGCAGTTTCAAATAAGCTTCGCGTTAGTTCGTGAGCGTTTGTCAGATTACCATTATGTGCAAGGGTAATACCAAAAGGTGAGTTTACATAGAAAGGCTGTGCTTCTGATGCACTCGAACTGCCTGCTGTAGGATAACGAACATGGCCCAACCCCATACAACCTTGTAGTCTGAGCATATGTCGGGTTTCAAAGACGTCTTTTACAAGGCCATTCGCTTTACGTAAACGAATATTATTTTTGCCATCAATTGTGGCAATACCTGCTGCATCTTGCCCACGATGCTGAAGCACCGTGAGAGCATCATAAATTGATTGGTTTACCGGTGTAACACCGGCGATACCGACAATACCGCACATTTAGTCTTTCCTCATCAGCCAGACGGAGAAATGTTCTCCGGTAGGAAACTTGACGCATTTTGCAGGTAGTCAAAAAACCACCTGATTATATGACTGAACTGCGGAATAAGTTCCGAACGCTGCCAGTCCTCACTTTGAGGTAATGGTGTAAATGTATCGAGAAAAAACAGCAATGCCGAAACAATCAGTACACCACGCAACGCGCCGAAGCAGATCCCCAGAACCCGATCTGTGCCTGATAACCCGGTTTTTTGTACCAACGAGCTAATCACATAGTTCACCACCGCGCCAACAATTAATGTGGCGATAAACAGAGCAGCGATAGCAATGCCATTTCTAACCAGCACATCCTCAAAGCGAGTAAAATAGCCCGCTAAATAAGGATAAAACGTACTCGCAACAAAAAAAGCACAGCCCCATGTAACCAATGAGAGCGCCTCTCGTACAAACCCACGGATCAAGCTAACTAGTGCCGAGAAGCCAATAATGGCGATAATTGTGTAATCTATCCAGACCATATTTTATTCCAAAATTCGCACTCACGACATCAGCGAAGTGCATTCTAACAGAAAACGAAAACGTTTGCGTAACCATTTTTCTATCAATTTTAAAAAAATAGCGGCGAAAAGAAAAAATCATAATCGCCGCAGTAAGTTACTAAATCCCCTTACCTTTTAGGGATTATTGAAATTCTATTTTAAGGTTTATAGCTTTGAATTATTCCTTTTGTTCCCGTAATCTTGTTCAATTCAGGTAAAGCTGCTTCTAAGCGCTGCCTTGAGGCCTCTGGCCCTACGTAAATACGTGTGAGTTTATTATTCACCGGTTTTGCTGGCACCGTATAAACTTGGTAGCCAGACAACCTTAGTTTAGCGACTATCTCCTCAACTTTACTTGCATTGTTCAATGCAATCACTTGTACCACAAATGCTTTGCCCTGTGGCTGAGGTTTTGGCTCGGGCTTAGGTTCAGGCTTCGGTTGTGGCTTCGGTTCAACTTTAGGTTCAGGCTTAGGATCCGGCTTGACTGGTTCAACTACGCTCGGTGCAGGGCTTGTTGTCGATGGCCGTGTTTCAACCTGTTCGTTTTGCTGCTGCGTAATGGCTTCTGACAACATGGCTTCAGAAGCCCCTTCTGAAGAAGCGGTGGTTGTCGTACTCACAATAGGCGCTATTGCCTCAATATCTTCTTCATCACCCGGTTTAGGGATAATAGGAATGGCCGCAAATTCATTTTCATTGTATTTTTTATCGCCATCAAGCAGAGCAGGAAGCACAATGACACCTACTGCTACGAGCACAATGGCGCCAGCAAGTCGATTCTGAAATTTACTAGCCACCGGCACTATCCTTCTTGATTTTCCAATAACATCATGACGTGAGCGACGGTATGAAATGACCCGCACACCACAATCACATCTTGCTCGTTTGCATCGATGCAAGCTTGTTGCCACGCTTTTTCTACACTGCCAAACTGGTTAGCTGCTGGTAAATATTGACTAAGTTGGGCCACATCGGCTCCCCTAAACTCAGTTAATGGCGCAAGGTACCAGTCGGTGACTTGTTGTGATAAGCACTCAAGCGTCCCTTTGATATCTTTATCGCCTAGCATCCCAACCACCGCGCGAATGCGACGGTTTTTAGTTTCCGGTAAGGTGGCTAATTTACTGACTAAGTACCCAGCTGCATGTGGGTTATGAGCGACATCCAATATCATTAACGGTTTTTCACTGACAATTTGGAATCGACCCGGTAATTGAGCCGATTTCAAACCTTGATGAATAGCGGATTCAGTCACTTTCTGGGCAATATCAGTGTCAATTTCCAGTAAGCAACTTACCACACCCAGTGCCGTCGCGGCATTCGCTAAAGGGACATTGGGTAACGGCAAATTATGCCATTCACGCTGTGAACTTTTCCATGACCAACTATTTTCTTGCTCACTGTATTGCCAATCCACACCACGACGAAATAACCGCGTACCTAACTGCTCAGCCACTTGAGCAATTGAAGCTGGCATGTCTGGCTCACCAACGACACCATAGTGATCTTTGCGAAAAATGCCGGCTTTTTCATAACCAATGTGCTCACGGTCTGCGCCTAACCAATCAATATGGTCTAAGGCAATACTGGTGATCGCTGCAATGTCAGCATCAACGATATTTGTCGCATCTAACCGCCCGCCTAAACCGACTTCTAAAATCACAATATCGAGTTTAGCTTGTTTAAATAACTGTAACGCAGCCAAGGTGCCATATTCAAAATAGGTCAGCGAAATATCTGCACGCTGGGCTTCAATTGTGGCAAATGCCTCACAGAAATCAGATTCGGGAAGTTCTTGCCCTTGAATACGAACGCGCTCGGTATAACGGATAAGATGTGGTGAACTGTAAACCCCAACGTTTAGCCCAGAAGCCATAAAAATGGACTCTAGCGTATGACAGGTTGTTCCTTTGCCGTTGGTTCCAGTGACAGTGATAACTTTGGGGGCAGGTTGCGTTAGGTTCATTTTCCTAGCAACTTGACCGACTCGCTCCAACCCCATATCAATATTTTGGCTATGTAGGTCGGTGAGATAAGAAAGCCAAGCCTCCAAAGGAGACTTGGCGTTAGGAATGATTAGATTACTCATCATCTTTTTTATGCTTTTCAGAATCCTTTTTTGGCTCTTGGGCATCAAGTTCATCAACGGCGTTAATGTCGATTTCAACCGTTTCCGCTACGATGATAGGTGTCTCATTAAAGCTTGGTTTATTGGTTAACATTGCCAATATTTCAGCTAAACGGTCACGCATCTCAGGGCGGCGAACTATCATATCAATCGCGCCTTTCTCAAGTAAGAATTCACTGCGTTGGAAGCCTTGTGGTAATTTTTCGCGAACCGTCTGTTCGATAACACGCGGCCCCGCAAAACCGATTAATGCTTTCGGCTCAGCCACGTTAATATCACCTAACATAGCTAAACTTGCAGATACCCCACCCATGGTTGGGTCGGTCAATACTGAAATATAAGGTAAACCACGTTCTTGCATTTTTGCTAATGCGGCACTGGTTTTTGCCATCTGCATCAATGATAACAGTGCTTCTTGCATACGCGCACCGCCACTTGAAGAGAAACAAACCAATGGGCAGTTATCTTCCAGAGCTTGTTCAACCGCACGCACAAAACGCGCACCGACAACAGAGGCCATTGAACCGCCCATAAAGGCGAATTCAAACGCTGCAGCCACAACAGGCATGCCTTTCAATGTGCCTTTTAGCACGATGATCGCATCTTTTTCACCTGTTTCTTTTTGCGCAGCAGCAATACGGTCTTTATATTTTTTTGAATCTTTGAACTTAAGGATATCTTTTGGCTCAAGTTCGCTACCTAATTCCGTTGTTGAGTTTTCATCAAGGAAGGTTTCTAAACGCTGACGTGCGTGAATTCGCATATGGTGGTCACATTTTGGACACACGGATAAATTACGCTCTAATTCAGCACCATATAATACTTGCCCACAGCTATCGCATTTAGTCCAAACCCCTTCTGGGATATTGGCTTTGTGTGATTGGGTCAAGTTACCTTTCTTTAAAATTTTTTCAATCCAGCTCATTAATGGACCTTTTTGTCTGATTCACTCTGGTTATCACCAGTATGTAATTTTTTGCCATTAAACCACAATGATATCTCACTGTAGATAAAAACTTGTTAAACCACCTTGCTAAACGGCTTAGTGGTTATCGATTTTTTGCGCTGCCGCACGCTTTTCTTTTGCAGCGATCCGGCGATGACGAATAATTTCAACCACACCCGGCAAAATTGAAACAAAGATAATCGCGACTATCAGTAATTTCAAATTCTTTTGTACGAACGGTAATTCACCAAAGAAATAACCTGCATAGGTGAATAATAATACCCAAATAAACGCGCCCGTCACATTATAAAACGCAAAGTGACGATAAGACATTTTACCCATTCCTGCAACGAATGGCGCAAAAGTTCTGACTATCGGCACAAAGCGTGCCAGTATAATCGCTTTACCGCCATGTTTTTCATAAAAAGCATGGGTTTTATCTAAATAAACACGACGAAAAATCTTCGAATCTGGATTTTTGAATAGTTTCTCACCAAAAATACGCCCGATTGTGTAGTTCACTGCATCACCAATAATTGCCGCGGTGATCATTAAAGCGACCATTAAATGGACATTCAAGTCATTGCTGTCTAATGACGAAATCGCGCCAGCAACAAATAATAACGAATCTCCAGGTAAAAATGGTGTGACCACTAACCCTGTTTCACAAAATAGGATCAGAAACAGGATACCATAGACCCATGTACCATAATCTCTGACCAGTTCAGCAAGGTGTACATCGATATGTAAAATAAAGTCGATAATAAAAGTGATAAATTCCATATAATCCTCATTAATAATAGCATCCATGCTATTTGCAATAATTATGAGATAGATAAAAATTCGCTTTACATCAGTTCATCTGCCAGAAAAAGAGGCCCCATCACATTCTGAGGTAACTCAAATTTCTCTGGGTAATCGACACTCACTAAATACAACCCTTCCGCTTTGGCGGTTGCAGCTGCCTTCGTGCGATCTTTTAACTCAAGAAGATGTGCCATCCAATCAATATTTTGATTGCCACAGCCAATCTCCAACAGACTTCCGACAATATTTCTTACCATATGGTGAACAAACGCATTGGCTTTGATGTCTACCACCACATAATTACCGTGGCGGCTGACATTCACATGCATCACATTACGCCATGGCGACTTCGACTGACACTGGACTGCTCTGAATGAGGTAAAATCACGCTCACCCAATAGCGCCTGTGCCGCTTCATGCATTCTTTTTTCATCGAGCGGGTAATGAAAATGTGTTACGCCATTCGACAAAATTGCAGGCCGATAACGGTGATTAAAAATCACATAGCGATATCGGCGCGCTGTCGCACTAAAGCGTGCATGAAATTCCTCGGCCACTGGTTTACACCAGCGGACAGCGATATCCGCAGGTAAATGGGTATTCGTCCCCATCGTCCAAGCCGCCTCTTTACGGATGGCCGAGGTTTCAAAATGCACCACTTGCCCTGTGGCATGCACACCTGCATCGGTACGCCCTGCGCAAAACACGCTAATTGGCTCCGCAGCAATTTTTGATAAAGCTTCTTCTAAGCAGCCTTGAACACTTTTAACTTCTTGCTGACGTTGCCAACCAAAATAACGACTGCCGTTGTATTCAATACCTAAGGCGATTCGATACAACTGTGTAGACTCAGACATTAGTAAAACAGCTCCTGAGCCAGTTTTTCTGCTGTTTCTACTGCCATCAATGCCCCACCGAAACGCACGTTATCTGCCACTGACCAAAACTGTAAAATTTCAGGTATGCCGTAATCATTGCGAACACAACCAATGCTTAATTGGTCATGACCTGACGCTTCTGTCACCTGTGTGGGATAATCACCCTCTTCTGAGACCTGAATATCCTCAAAACGTTCAAGTTCGTCGTTAGCTTCTTCTGCACTCATTGGACGCAATGTTTCTAAATGAACGACTTGCGCATTACCATAAAAAACAGGGGATTGAATGAAGCTCACCGCAACTGGCAAGCCATCATCTTGCAATACCTTACGCACTTGCTCAACCAAACGACGTTCGTGAACCACACTGCCTTCCATGTCAGCCAATAATGGCAACATATTGAACGCGAGTTGCTTACTAAAACGACCCTCTTCGGCAGGAATACCATTTAATAAACGCGCACTTTGCCCGGCCAGTTCGTCGACTGCGGCTTTACCATAGCTGGAAACCGACAGCATATTTGTCAAGGTAATACGGCCTAACCCTGCGGCATCCACCAGCGGTTTAATCGCTGTTAATAATTGGCTCACAGAGCTATCTGCCAATGAAATAATATTACGGTTGCGATAATCAGCTAACACTTGCGGATTCACATTTGGGACAATCAATGGCACGTCCGGTTCTTGGGCAAATACACCGCTAGTATCGATGACAATACACCCTTCTTGCGCTGCTAAATCGGCATATTCTCGGCTCACACCTTCATTGGCGGCAAAAAAAGCTATTTGTGCCTGTGACCAATCAAAATCGGCCACATTTTCAACTTGAATACTTTTACCATTAAAGCGCACGCTCTCCCCTGCACTACGCTCGCTGGCAAGTAAATACAATTCGCCGACTGGGAATTCTCTTTCTTGTAACAGTGAAATAATGGCTTCACCTACAGCACCGGTTGCGCCTAATACTGCAATATTCCAACCTTCAGTCATGGCTATTCCTCTAAAAAATAAAAAAAATCAAACAACCCCCAATAATTAGGGGCTATTTAATTAGATGTTCATTTTAACTACATTTATTATGCGTGGGTTAAACGTGCCTTAAAACCCAGCGCATTCAGTTTCGATGCCGTTTGTTCATTATCACAAATAATTTCAAGGGATGACCATTCACGGCGTTCTTGGTAATTTTTGCGCAGTTTATCAAATTCGCCTTTTACCCCTGCAACCGCTCTTAACGCTGCGTCATCTCGGCGCACATCATACACGAGATGCACTAACCTTTTGAGCTGGTTTTGCGTTAATTTACCATTGAAAGTCAATTGATTGATATCTGGCTTAGGCAGTAAGGATGAAAGGCAAACTTGTGACGATTTGCCGAGAAACTGACAGTAAGCTTCATAAACTTGCGTGGTTCCTCGCGCTTTGCCTTCTAGCGTATAACCTGCAATATGCGGCGTGCCGATATCCACTAATGCTAAAAGTGCGGTGTCTAAATCAGGCTCTGGCTCCCACACATCTAAGATAACACTGAGTTTTTTCCCGCGGTTAAGTACAGATAATAGTGCTTTATTATCAACTACCTCACCCCGGCTTGCGTTAATCAAAATGGTGCCAGCCTGTAATTTTGCTAAACGCGCTTCATCCATTAAATGGAAAGTTTGATATTCCCCTGACATATTCAGCGGAGTATGGAAGGTAATGACGTCAGCGCGCTCGAGGACATCGTCAAAAGAAACAAATGGCTCGTCGTCCCCCTTGGCTGCTCTCGGTGGATCACAAAGTAATGTTTTGACGCCCCAAGCCGATAACCTAGCGGCTAAGCGCCCTCCGACATTGCCAACGCCAATAATTCCTACTGTTTTATCACGTAAATCAAAGTTATCGCGCTCCGCTAGCAATAATAGTGAGGAAATAACATATTCAACAACCGCTATCGCATTACAACCCGGCGCTGATGAAAAACCGATATTTGCCGTTGATAACCACTCGGTATCAATATGATCAAAACCAGCAGTCGCGGTTCCAACAAACTTAACCGGGGTATTATTGAGTAGTGATTCATTAACCTTAGTGATAGAACGCACCATTAGTGCATCTGCATCAATTAATTCTTGTTCTGGTATAGGGCGTCCTGGTACCGCTTTTACCTCACCAAGCTCACTAAATAAAGTTTGAGCATAGGGCATATTCTCATCGACTAAAATTTTCACGCTGTTGTCCTAATCAATCACTTTTTTGTTTTGTGTCGTTATTTATATAGATAAGTGGAATAATATTTTGCCACGGTTTAAGCCAGATGCCTATTAGAGGTTGCCTTCTACGGCAAATTCTTTCACTCGAAAACGGTCTGGTGTCACGCCAGATATTTGCTGGAACATTGCAATAAAAGCGGATGCGGAGCTATATCCCACATCCAGTGCGACTTCATGTACACTCTTCCCTTTTTCTAGCCCTGCAACCGCATGTAAATATCGCAAGCGTTGGCGCCATTCACTAAATGACATACCTAGCTCCTGCTGGCAACGTCTTGATAACGTGCGTTCCGATGTGTAATAGCGTTTTGCCCATTGTGCTAATGTCGTGTTATCGGCTGGGTCGCTTTGTAACTCTAATAAAATGGGGGCAAGAAATTTGTCTTTTGAAACAGGCAAATAGGTGTCTTGGCAGGAAGACAATGGAAATTGGTCAATCAACACATGCGCCAAACGCAAGTCTTGCGCGGTTTCAGGTTGAACAATACCGCGTTGATACATGTCCGTCATAATTGATTGAAATATAGGGCTAAGCTTAATCACACAAGGCCGCTGGGCGAGCACTTGGTTGTATTCATGTGCAAAATCTATGATCCGAAATTTGACACTTTCTTTATTAAAGCTAGCATGGGGGATGTTCGCTGGGATCCAAATGCAAAATTCTGGTGGTGCTAAATAATGTTGACCTGCCACCTCCATTTCCATGATGCCACAAACCACATACAGCATTTGTCCAAAGGGGTGCGAATGGGATTTATACTCAGTGAGAGCTGCCGTTTGCTCGTGCCGAAAAGCCACCAATTCGGGTTCTGCAATATTACATTCACTGATTTGCCAAATGTCTGATTTTAAGTTTTCCATAGTCCTGTCTGAAAAGCGTTATCGATTGTCTGGTTATCAGTATATATAAAAAATCGGACAGATGTATACTAGCGCCCATTCAATATGGGAGAATGTTTTAATGAAAAATCTTCTTTTTCCGCTAATCGCGGTTTTATTATGGTCAATTAACGCCATTGTTAACAAAGCGGCATCAACTGCCATTGACCCTGCGGCAATCTCATTTTACCGTTGGGCACTGGCATTTCTTGTCATGACCCCTTTTGTATTACGTTCTGTGCTTCGAAATTTTAAAATGGTCATGAAACATTGGTGGCAACTCGCCATTTTAGGCGCTTTAGGGATGATGTTATACCAAAGCTTGGCTTATTATGCCGCACATAGCGTGAGTGCCACCTTTATGGGAATTATGAACTCGTTGATCCCATTATTGACAGTCATTATTAGTATCTTTGTGCTACGCGTTATTCCTACCGTGGGGATTGTGCTAGGTTCAATCCTCTCATTATGTGGATTAGTGTGGCTAGTGAGCCAAGGAAGCCCAAGTGCGTTGTTCTCTCAAGGCTTAGGCCAAGGGGAAGCCATGATGTTGGTTGCGTCTGCGGCATACGCCCTGTACGGTGTTCTGACTAAGCGTTGGTCAATTCAGTTATCGAGTTGGGATGCCCTTTACGTTCAAATTTTCTTTGGCGTGATCATGCTGCTCCCTAATTTCTTATTAGCTGAAGATGTCTCTCTGAACAGCCAAAATATTGGTTTAGTGGTATTTGCAGGTATTGCAGCTTCTATCATCGCCCCAGCTTTATGGATCAAAGGGGTTATAAAACTCGGCGCAAATACAACTTCCATATTTATGAACCTTGCCCCTGTATTTACCGCCATTATTGCCATTTTCGCCTTGGGTGAAGAATTAAAAAGCTACCATTTAATCGGTGGTGGTGTGGTCTTACTCGGGGTAATGTTAGCGCAACAACTACGTACTCCACTGACAGAATTATTCCGCCGTGAAAAAAAGGTGGTTCAAGAGGATTCTTGCCAGTAGAATAGAATTATAAAAGCAATAAATGCAATGTCGTCACTCATATGCCCCACTCTGTGGGGCTATGTTTGAAATCCCCTCTATTTCCTCTTCAATTTCTCCTTAATTTTCTTCACCATTCATACTTTGTGACATTTAAAATACCTTCAATTCACCTTTAATTCGCTCATCATTGATATGATTTATCGGATTACCATTTTCCAGATAAGGGAAAATCCGATTGAATCTTCTGGAATTACAATTAGACTTAAACAAAATTAAATACCCCTTTAGGAGTAGTAACTCCACTCAATAAGCCGTGATAACGCGATAAATCTAAATGGAGCGTGGCAAGTAACCACTATAATAAGGAATAACAATGACTAAGCCGTTTAAAGTTGGGTTGTTCATATTGATAATAATTGCTGTAGCCACTGGCATTTATTTTATCAATAACACCAACCCATCCTCTCCCTCCCAATTAGGCTATGATTTATATCAACAAGGTGAGTCTCAAGCTGCCTTTGAACAGTTCCAAAAAACAGCAGAGCAAGACTCACAATCCGCTTTTGCATTAGCCATGATGTATAAAGACGGTATTGGTACAAATGTCGATGATGTGGCAGCTCAAAACTGGTTAATTAAGTCAGCAGAAGCTAACAATAAAAATGCGTTATATAACCTTGGTTTTTTCCGCTATAAGCACATGATAGAAGACACTTCTACAGATGAAAACGGGTTAGCTTCTTTAACGAAAGCGGCTGATCTCGGTGTAAAAGAAGCACAAGAAATGGTTGGTGGTATTTATTTAGCTGATAAATACGAAGAAGTTCCGCAAAATATTGAACTTTCTCGCCAATATTTCACTTTAGCTTCTGACCAAGGCTCAAAACTGGCCAAATTTGCTTTAGGTTATATCGCCCATGACTTTGACAATGACAGTAAGAAAGCCGTTGATATATTAACGCCACTTGTCAGCAACGATTTTCCCTTACCCGCTATGCTGCTTGCCTCGATTTATAAGGATGGCGGTAACGGTGTGCCACCTAACCCATCACTCGCTAAAAAGTACGAACGCCTCTCTTTCTCCTCTACATTAGAATACATTTCTGACGCGGATGAATTAGAACCTGGGGCTTTATCATTGTATGGTTCACAAACAGAAGAAGAAAAACAAAAGGTCATTTCTAATTTAGAAGAGCGGGCAAGCCGTGGTGATGAGAACGCCATCTATGTGTTGTACCAAAAATACATGACTGGCGATGGTGTTCGGAGAAATAAAAACCGTGCAATGGCTTATATCCGCCCCCTTGTCGACGCAAAAAAACCTAAAGCCTTATATTTAAATTACAAAGCTGACACCGACCGTATTCAGGATTTAACTGATGCCGCTGATGGTCAATACCCTCCCGCGATGTATCAAGCCTATAACGTGTATTCTGGCCGTACATTTAGCGATGTTAAGCGAAATGATGCTTTAGCTGAAAAATATCTCACCGCTGCCGCAGACCTTGGTGATTTAAACGCACTTGTTATCATCAACCAGAGAGCAATTTCAAGTTACGATTTTCCAAACAAAAAACTGAGTGATATTGTCGCCAAATATACCCCTATTTTAATGGAAAAGTACCCGAACTCCGCGGAAGCGTTAGTGGCGGCAAGTGATGTTTATAGTGTTAAGGGTAGCCCATTATTTTCGCCAGAAAAAGCCTTCGCCGCTTTAGAAAAAGCAAATCTCATTGACCCCACTTATGATGCTCAGATGCAATTAGCGCGTTATTATATTAATGCTTTTGGTACTAAGCAGGATGTGCAGAAAGCCGCTAAATTACTCATCGACAACCTTAATGAAAACGGTTACCCATCAACCGCTGAGCGCTTATTGGTTCAAATATATTATCGCTATGATATTAAAGCACTTATCGATGAAAAAACGATTATCGATATCCTCAAAGAGGATGTGATTAAACGCGAAAATTATTCCTTAGCTTATTTGTATGCTGACTATTTACTAAAGGAAGATGCTGAGAAAAATAGTGATCAGGCTTTTGATTTATATGAAAAATCAATCAAGCAAAATTATAATAGCCAGGTTTATTATGCTGCTGCATTATTAAAATATCGCCCAACAGAAACCAATAAAATAGCTAACTTGATAGTCAATGTGCTCCATTCATCCCAAGCACGAGCCGAATTACTTCCAAGCCAGTTACAAATCGCTAAAGATATTTTATTAAAAACAGGTTTAAACCGAGCTGACACCAAAAAAATATTAGTGCAACTTGCCTTATATGATAACAATGTTGAGGCTCAAAAATTAATTGAACCGCTTATTAATAATGATGCTGATATCACCTATTTATATGGGATAAACAAGCTTACTCAATTAACGAATGTTGACTCTTTAAGTGATGCTGAAATAAAACCATTGTATGATTATATTTTAAAAGCGGGAGAGTTAGGTAGTTCATCTGCTTATTTATATATCGCACAGAACCTTGATGGCGTCACTTACCACAATGATAAGGCATATTATAAATCTCGCTTCCAAAAAATTACTGGGCTTAGCGCAAAAGATTTAATTTCTCAATATAAAAAATGTGCTGCACTCAAAAACAACCGCTGCTTATATGAATTAGGGGAAATATACCAAGAAGGTAACTACGGGGAAGATGCCAATTATGACACCGCCCTCTCCTATTACAATCAGATTTCTGATCCTGACTTTAGCTTCTTAAAATCACGTAAAAGAGAAATTGAAAAATCCAAAGCTTCGTTTGCCAATATTCAAGAAAAAGTGAAACAGAATGACCCAGATGCGTTACGTACACTCGCCAATGCTTATAAATATGGTAATTATGGGCAGAAAATCGATCAGAAAAAGTGGCTTGAATATTTAGAGAAAAGTGCAAAATTCAATCAAGAAAGTGCGCTTGAAGAGCTTATTGATTATTACCAACAAGATCAATTTATCAATGCAAATAAAGCAAAAATATTAGGTTATTACGACCAATTAGCCGCCATTGGCAGTAAAGACTATACCCGTAAACTGGCACACCAGTATTTAAAAGGCAGCCAGCTTGTTGAGCTTAACCGACAAAAAGCACGTGAGTATTACCTAAAAGCAGGAAGTTGGGGCAATGAATTCATCAAATATATGGATGATTATGATATTGGCATGAAAATGCTCAATGATAGCCCTTCTGCGAAATACAAAGTGGGTCGAGCTTATTTCTATGGGCAAGGTGTCAAAGAAGACCTTTTAGAAGCGGCTAAATACCTAAAACAAGCGAGTGATGAAGGCAATGACTACGCCATCGCACTCTATAGTGAAATGCGATATATGGGCGTACTGAATGAAGAAAAAAATGCTTGGGTAATGGAACCTGATTGGGACGAAGCCATTGTTTATCTAAGAAAACATTCTAATCCAAAACGGGTTGATGATTATATTGAAGCCTATGAAACCCTCGTGGTTCCTGCCCAAAAAGGTGATACCACCGCTTATATTAAACTCGGGGATTGGTATAGTACACGCGGCCGAAGCCTAGCAGCGCAAGGTTGGTATAAGAAAAGTATCGACGCTGGCAATTTAGCCGCTTATCAACCTCTTGATTCCGTGACTGAAGATAACCAAGCAAAACGCCAAAATTATATTGATGGCACAGCGAAAGGTGACCTTTTCTCTAAAGTTCAATTAGCCGAAACGTATTTATATGATAACAAAATTCTCACGAACTCTCCTGAATATGATTTAGCGATTCAATATCTTCAAGAAGGGATAAAATCAACCGATGAGGCGCTTTCTAATAACGCCTTCAATGCATTGGTGAATTTATATCGAGATGGGATCAAAAATACAAAAAGGGAGCTTAATCGCCCCAAAGATGAACAAAAGTATTTAGCATTGCTACTCAGTGAAGAAAACAATCGTACCGTAGCATTGGTGAACTTGTATTACTATTATGTAAATAGTGATAACGCTAAAGCCTTAGCCTATTTACAACGGGCTTATGATAAGGGTGATTTAGCGGCAACGAAAAAACTCTATCAAATCTATTATCCTGGCCAATACTGTAGTAACAGCGATAATGTCGACATGGATAAAGCGAGCCGATATTTGAAGGAGTGGATTGAGAAAAGCAATTTCCAGAAAAATACCGACAAACATTATATCCATTATCCTGAGAGCCTTTCCGAAGAGATGGGAACCATCTATTTAAAAGGCGATTGTAATGTTGATCAAAATATCGACAAAGCCATCGAATGGTACCAAATTTCGCTAAATTACCATCCAACTCATGCACTTGGTTCGATTTATCAGGCTTATGTAGAAAAAGGTGATGCCAAGCAGGCCTATTACTATGCATTGCTACTTGATAAAAAACCAAGTTCCATCGAGCTACTGGATACACTTTCAGCCCAAGACAAACAAGCGATTGAGAAACAAGTTACCGATGAAAAAGCCTATGAGAAATATGGCCGCTTTGCCGAGCAAATTGAAAAACAGCGCGTCGAAGCTGAGGCCGGTGACAAAATGTCAGCCTTCTCCTTAGGTGTCGCCTATGCGCGTGGTGAACGTGTGCCTGAAGATACGCAAAAGATGATCTATTATTATGAATTAGCAGGGAAAAATGGCTATCCTCGTGCTTATAATATTTTAGGCAATCTGTATCGTAAAGATAACGAACGCGGCATTGAAAAAGACTTCCCTAAAGCACTTTATTATTTTGATTTAGGTGCGCAACAAAATGACAGTAATACGGCTCACCTCGCTGGTGACATGCTCTATTTTGGCCAAGGCATACCAAAAGATTATGTCCGAGCAGCGAAATATTATGACATTACAAGCCTAGAACAAGGCACCCACCATGCAATGGCAAAATACAAGCTTGCTTATATGTATTATAACGGCTGGGTCGGTAACAAGAGTAAAGAAGATATCCAAAAAGCCCATGATTACCTTGAACTTGGTGCTAAATACTTAGATGATGACTCAATCAAAGCCCTAAAAGAGTGGGACTTTAGTATGTTAAATCAATAAATCATGACTCTAAGGCGCTAATTAACTTTAGCGCCTTCATCCGTCTACAATTATCATTTTACATCCACGCAAAATATCTTTTATAACACCCACTTATAATATAACTAAAAAATTATTAGCTAATGATTTTTGATTATATTAATGAGATTTCCATACTAAATAAAAATTAGTCTTCCTCCTATCGTTAGATTATATTTTACTTGCGTCTGCACATCTGCAGATTTAAATAATCTATTAACAAGGAGTGTTTACTATGATTTCAATATTTAATAAAGACCATAAATCATTGGGAAGTATAAAAATACAAGATATATATAAGGAGATAGACTATTCAACAATTTTATCAATTAGTAAAAAGCCACCCCAAAATACCATTTACCTAGAAAAAACATATCAAAGCATTAGAGAGAATACAGAACAGAATAGTACAAGAATTCGTCATTTACTTAATAAAGTTGATGATTTAAAACATAAATTTAAGACGACGGGTTCTGATGAATTGAATGAATTAAAAAACATAGAGTATAAACTTCACAAACAAGCCGAAAACCAAGAGAAAAATTTCGAAACGCTACAGTTTTTAGACAGTAAACATACAAATAAGCAAGGCCATTATACGATTTCAGGAACTTCAGAGTCTATGAGTCTCAATAAATCCAATTTAATTGACCGATATGGAGCTGATTTATCGAGTTTACTGAATGATATTAACGGTCATTTTATTTTTCCTAATGAAATTTCACATCAAGAAAATCCTATTATTCTAAACGCCATAAATTCAGAGCTTAACCAAATTAACACCAACCTAAATAATAGTTACAATTTATCCCAAAAATATCTGCATAAAACCACTGAAAACATGCAGTCTAGGCTTAGACTTATGCAAAAAACATTTTATGCAGAAGAAGATATACATAATTTATACGCAAACGCTAAAGAAAGTAAAAATAACATAGAAAAACTGCTAAAAAAACTTAATAATGAAGGAGCAATGCACTCCTCTAGCAATAATACCATCAATAAATTAATAAAACACACGACAAAACTAAATACTCAATATGCAAAAATTCAATATTTACACCATAGTTTTGATAAAATCAAAAATTTTGAATACTTAGATGATGTTCATAATTACATTGAACAAGACAAAGGTTTCGACAGTAGCTATCTTGAAAGCCATTTTCAAAAAAATAAAGAGTTTAAATTACTAACTGAGTTATCCAAATCCGCTGATAATTTAAAAAATTTAAAAATTGACGCTCAAAAAAAACTGGAAAATCATATATTACCCGTTGATAAGCTATTCACACATCACTCTGATAGACAAAAAGAATACCAGCAAGATATAGAAAATAAATTAGAAAAATTATTCAATAAGATTGAATTACGTATCAACATAGAAATAAAAAAAGAGGCGGGTTTATATTACGACCAATCCACATACTTGATCCACAGGGCTCAGTTAGAAAAAAACATACTGAATATAAAAGAAGATTTAGCAAGTTATATCATTAAAAATAGGATGTTAGTTCAGGAGAAAAAGACCCATGATAGCATTGACGAGTTAGCAACGCAGTTTTCTGATGAATTACTTAGGGCAAAAACTCTCCAAAAATTTATTAACTTAGAGTTTAATAATCATCTACAACAATTTTCTCAGCCAAATAAGGTAGGTTCTTACATTAATAACTTTGGTGAAAATAAAGATAATATCTACATGCTAGCCGTGGAAAAGAAGCTATTGAAAAATGAAATAAATAGTTTAATTTCTAACATTCGTATAAAGATCCCCTTAAAATCAGCGTCGTCTACGATTGATGAAAATACATATTACCAAACGGTTCAAGATAAAATGTATACATTATTAGGCTTAACTGACCAATTAGGGTCGTTAACAAAACTGTATAACTCAAAAGGGCATGCAGAAATAGTAGAATACATTAATGATATACATTCTTTAGAGAAACAAATTGCTCAGACAGAAAAAGAGATATCTCAATACATTTATACCCATTCGGAAAATAAAGATAAGAAATCAATTTCTTCAGAGATCACACCACTACTTATTGAATTAATTAACAAAAAAACAAAAGTAATGTCAATTGAAAGCACGATTAACAAGGGATCAGATAAAATCAATCTCAACTTCGCTGATAGCGATGGAAATGATAAAGACCTAGAATCTCTATTATCGTCAATCATCGCAGAGTTTCCACAAGATACGATAACGAGTGATGTAAACCACCAACCATTACATAGTAAATCAACGCCTATATTTGCCCCATTACGCGACTAACACGCATTTTTATTATCACCAGTTGCAGTTTACTGTTATTTAAACCACCTATTTTACTAGGTGGTTTCTCTTATAACGGCGCTTGGCTGGCTTTAAATGCGATTCTGACCAACAATCCATTGAGTAATTTACTTTTTAATAATTGAGGCTCAGAACCATGATAGCTTGCAATATCTTTCACGAGCGCCAATCCAAGCCCTGCCCCTTCCTTCCCTAGCGCATTATTGAAACGCGTAAAGGCTTCCATAGAACGGTTAATTTTAGCATCAGGGATCCCAGGCCCCGAGTCCTCCACCTCCAAGACCCAATGAAGATGGTCGTCACTGCTAACCACACGGACGGTGACCACCCCATTTTCGGGTGTATATTTGATGGCATTATCAATTAGATTTGCACACATCTCTGCTAATAAAATCGGCTCGCCTTTGATCCATGCCGTTTCCGCGCCTTCATAACCTAAATCAATATTTTGGCTTTCAGCTTGGGGCAGACGAGTAAAACAAACTTGATGAACAATTTCTACCAAATTTATGGCTCGATACTGTGTAATCGCCTCTTTTTCATGAGCTTTTAATCGTGATAGCTGCAAGAGCCTATCCGTCAGGATAATCGTATTATCGAGCGTTTTTTCAATGGCTTGCAAACTCTGTTGCCGTTGGGTTTCGTCCGTACTATTAATCGCTACGGAAACTTGAGTTTTGAGAACAGTTAGTGGCGTTTTAAGTTGATGAGAAGCATCTGCACTGAATCGCTCTTGTCGTCTAACCATCCGCTTTAGGCGGGAAATATAACGATTTAATGCATCAATGAGTGGTGATAAATCAGACCACGGCAGTAAATCTGGCAATGGGGTTAAATCATTAGCAGAACGGCCTAGCATTAAATGGGACAATTTTTTCAACGGTGCCAGTAGCTTACTCAGTAGGATATAGGCAAGGGCCAAGGTTAATAATACCACCGTACCTTGGCTCATCAGGGCAGAGATTAACAATTGGTTAGCGAGATCTTGCCGTGAATAGACCGTTTCCGCCACTCGGATTTCAACCATTCCTGTTATCCCACCTTCGTTAATCGGTTGATAAAACGCAGCAATACGAATAGGAAGCCCCTTATACTGCGCATCATAAAAATAAACTAGCGCAGTATAGTGTTGTGAACGCATCCAATAAGGGGGAATTGGCGGTAAATCATCATAACCAGAGATGGTTTCACCGTCAGGGGAGATCACTTGATAAAAAATTCGGTCATTATTATTTAATTCGAAACTATCAAGCACGACATAAGGCACGCTCACAGAAAGATGACCATCAACGACTTGCAAGCGTTCCGCGACGGTTCGTGCTGAAGCTAATAAGGTTCGATCATAGGCTAAGTTTGCGGCATTTTTTGCACTGTAATAGTGGGTATAAACCGAGAAACTTCCCAACAAAATGAGCGGGATACCGAAAAAGAGCAGCAACTGATGAAAGAGAGAGCGTGGATGAGAGACTAATTTCATACACTACACTGCTCTAATCGGTATCCCAATCCGCGTAAGGTATTGATGTTAACGTCTGAACCGGCAAGCTTTTTTCTTACACGATGAACATATAACTCAATACTTTGTAAATTGGCTTCATCTGACAACGAAAAAACCTGTTCAAATAATTGCATTTTAGAAACAGGACGTCCTCGTCGATGAAATAAGGTGTTTAACACCGCATATTCTCTTGGTGTTAAGCCTAGAGGCTCTTCGCCTAATAGAAAATAGCCATCCTCATGGTAACTCAGTAACCCAAACTGTTGTGACTCATTGACTTTGCCTTGGCTACGTCGTAATAAAGCGCGAAGGCGTGCTTCTAATTCCGCAATATCAAAAGGTTTTGTCAAGTAGTCATCAGCCCCTGCATTTAGCCCTTGCACTCGGTCGGCTACGTCTGAATTCGCCGTTAATAACAAGACAGGGGTTTCTTGATGACGCTTGCGCATTTGCGCCAATACCTCAAGCCCACTCATTCTCGGAAGTGATACATCTAACACGACTAATTCATAGTGTTCGCTTTGTAATAGTTGGTCTGCTATCGCGCCATCACTGGCAACATCAACCGCAAACCCGGATGACGATAACGCTTTTTGTAACCATAATGACAATTCGTCATGGTCTTCAACCAATAAAATTCTCATTCCGCATACTCATTATAATTATTTATCAGTATACGTTGGCATTCCATTGGATGAATGGAAAGCAAATGTGACCATTTTTACTGTATCCATCACAACTATTATCAGTAAACACCATTAACGTGATTAAATTAACATTAAGTTAACATAACAAAAAAGCAAAAATACAAAACAATCTGATATATATCACATAAAAATAATAATATTTGTTAATGAAAGGTAAATGAAAGCTTCATAGGGCAATGATGTCATACGAATACAACAAGAAGTAAACAATTTTTACCTCTAATTATTGTCTTAGTAAGGAAAAAAGAATGAAAAAATTCACACTGAAGGCCTTAGCAACAGCAATATTTTTAGTTGGCATCAACCCTGCAAACGCCCTACCTGAACGTACAGAATGTATTGCTCCCGCCAAACCTGGAGGTGGTTTTGATTTAACTTGTAAGTTAGTACAAGTGTCTCTTCTTGAAACCAAAGAAATTGAAAAACCGATGCGAGTGACCTATATGCCTGGCGGTATTGGCGCGGTTGCTTATAACGCTATTGTTGCTCAGCGCCCTGCAGAACCCGGCACCATCGTCGCGTTCTCAGGAGGCTCATTACTCAACCTTGCACAAGGTAAATTTGGCCGCTATAACGAAAATGACGTGCGTTGGCTTGCCAGCGTTGGTAGTGACTACGGCATGATTGCGGTTCGTGCAGACTCCCCTTATAAAGACCTTAAAGATTTAATGGATACCTTCAAGAAAGACCCTAACAGCATCGTGTTTGGTGCGGGAGGATCTATTGGTAGCCAAGATTGGATGAAAACCGCTTTACTCGCAAAAGCGATAGACATTGACCCTCGCAAAATGCGTTATGTGGCTTTTGAGGGCGGTGGTGAAACCTTAACCGCGCTACTGGGCAACCATATTCAAGTACTTTCAGGGGATATCAGCGAAATGACCCCATATATCAATGAAGGTAAAATTCGTATTCTTGCCGTCTATGCAGACAAACGCCTTGGTGATGGGTTATCCGATATCCCTACAGCAAAAGAACAAGGGTATGACATTGTCTGGCCAATCATTCGCGGTTTCTATATGGGCCCCAAAGTGTCTGATGCCGATTATAACCAATGGGTTGAAGCCTTCCAAAAACTGCAACAAACCGACGAATTCAAAAAACAACGCGAACTCCGTGGTTTATTTGAGTACAACTTAACCGGGCAAGAACTCGATAGCTATGTCAAAAAAGAAATTGAGCAGTATCGTGAACAAGCCCGCGCTTTCGGTTTAGCTAAATAACGGAGCGAACGATGAGTCAACGCATATTTGCCATAGTTTGGCTAATACTGTGTGCTATCGGAATTTATATTGGTTGGGGGATCCAAAGTGAGTTTACCTATGAACCACTGGGCCCCCGCCCTTTTCCGGTTGTCATACTCTCCTTAATGGCCCTTTGTGCTCTTGCCTTATTATTTGGCAAGCAAGAAGCCGTTGAGTGGCCAAAACCCTATGTATTACGTCGTCTAGTTTTATTAGTCATTGCACTTGTTATCTATGCATGGGCTTTTGAATGGTTAGGGTTTCCAATTGCAACCAGTTTAGTCACCATCAGTATCGCCCTGCTATTTGGTGCGACACCTATTGCCGCGATTATTTCGGGCCCGGTCTTAGGTATCTTTTTGTTCTATGCCTTTGATAAATGGCTAGATGTTACCTTGCCTATTGGCAGCCTGCTAAGTTAAGGAGCGAAGTCATGGAAACTTGGATGTACCTATCGCAAGGTTTTGAGGTCGCTCTGGTTCCTCAAAATATCTTGATCGCCTTAATTGGCTGTTTTATCGGAACAATCGTGGGCATGCTTCCCGGCCTCGGCCCTATCAATGGCGTGGCAATTTTACTGCCGTTGGCTTTTGCGCTTAAATTACCGGCTGAGTCTGCATTAATCTTACTCGCCACGGTTTATTTAGGCTGTGAATATGGAGGACGCATATCATCAATCTTACTTAATGTCCCCGGCGATGCCGCAGCAATCATGACCACGCTAGATGGTTATCCTATGGCAAAACAGGGAAAAGGTGGCGTTGCGCTCTCTATTTCCGCGGTCAGTTCATTTATTGGTTCAACGATTGCAATTGTAGGGATAATTCTATTCGCTCCTTTGCTTGCTCAATGGTCACTCGCCTTTGGTCCTGCCGAATATTTCGCCTTAATGGTTTTTGCCATTGCCTGCTTAGGTAGCATGATGAGCCAAAACCCAATTAAATCACTACTGGCTGCACTAATTGGTCTATCACTTGCCACTGTGGGGGTGGATGCCAACTCTGGGGAATATCGTTTTACGTTTGATAGCGTACATTTATCAGATGGCGTACAGTTTATCGTCGTGGTTATTGGTTTGTTCTCTGTCAGCGAAATTTTATTGATGCTCGAAGGTACCGCGACAGGCCAAGGGCTGATCCGCAAAACAGGCCGAATGCTATTCAATCGCAAAGAAGCTAAAGCGTGTGCAGGTCCAGCTTTACGCTCCTCTTTTATCGGTTTCTTTGTTGGTGTTCTACCAGGAGCTGGTGCCACCATCGCCAGTGCTATCACCTACATGACTGAAAAGAAAATCAGTGGTGAAAAAGGGGATTTTGGAAATGGTGATGTGCGTGGTGTTGCCGCACCAGAAGCGGCCAATAATGCCTCTGCATGTGGCTCATTTATCCCAATGTTAACCCTTGGTGTGCCGGGTTCAGGAACCACAGCAGTAATGATGGGGGCGCTAACGCTCTATAATATCACCCCAGGCCCAGGGATGTTTACTGAGCAACCTGATATTGTTTGGGGGTTAATTGCGGCTCTGTTGATTGCTAACGTGGTTCTGCTCATCATGAATATTCCATTAATTGGCCTATTCACACGAATGCTAACAGTTCCATTATGGTTTTTAGTCCCTGCTATTGCTTGCATTTCTGCTGTAGGTGTATATGCCGTTCATAGTACAACGTTTGATTTGTTACTCATGATGGGGCTAGGTGTATTTGGGTTTATTCTACGAAAAATGAACTTCCCACTTTCACCATTAATTTTAGGGTTTGTACTCGGTGAAATGTTAGAACAAAACTTACGCCGTTCACTGTCCATTAGTAATGGTAATTTCGATATTCTTTGGAGCAGTACGATTTCTCAAAGCTTATTAACACTTGCGGTATTAGTGCTAATTCTACCACCGATTGTAAAGCGTATTCGTAAACGTAAACATTCCGCGGTTTCATCATAATTAAGTGTTCATACAATCTCTGTAAAACTTTGCCCCAGTGAATTTGGGGCAAAGCTTTATTTAATCAACCATTTGTTTAAAATAGTTATATTGCTTTAAAAACTCAGCTTCCACATTTTTATGCTTTTCAAAATATTTACGATTTGACTCATAAGCTTTATTTAGTTCACTCAACAATCCTAATTTTATATTTTTATCATTAATTGTTAGTATTGATTTGAAAGCACTACTGTTAATGTAATTACCGTCCTCACCAAATAAAGACACTAAGTTTACCTCACTTAAATTTCCACTAGGGATACCTATTTCAATGTCTGTATTATTTAATTTGGCTCCCGTGAAATCATAATCAACACCTAATTTAATGGGCAATTTAATCTTTACATCATTCAGATTTGCATTAGAGAAATCAGCTCTAACTAGTGCTTTATTTCCATCATATTTTATTATCGCGCCAGATAATGTTGAGTTAGAAAAATCAATATTAACATTAGTAGACATTAAATTATTTCGATCTACCCCATCAAAAAAAATATAATCTATATCTTTTCTTCCTAACTGACGACATGACGAATCATAATGTAGTGAAATGCGGTCAAGAAGATGATGAGATTTAATTTCCACTGAACTAGCAATACCATTTTTATTTAAATTAGATTTAAGAAACTCATTATGAATTATATTATCTAATACATTAATTGCCTTATCTATCTTATTCTTATCTTTTTCTTTAATATTCCAACCACGTGCATTATAAACATTCATCACCTTTAAAAGATGTTTCTTTAATAGCTTTATTTTAATTTCAGTGCTATTACTTTTCTCATACTCTTTAATCATCTTCGTCGAGCTATTGCTTAACATTACGAAATAATGTTTGATATTCATATTAACACGCCTCAATTCAATTTATTTTTAGAAGTTGAATTGAGTATCTCATGCTAATCACTTCTATAATTTAATAAAGTGATACTCCAACAATAACTTATTGAAAAAAAACGAGAACCGAAGTTCTCGCTTATTTAATACGTTAGCCTAATACAAATTACGCTTTGTATTTGCTCATCACTAATGTGGCGTTAGTTCCACCGAAACCAAAGCTGTTAGACATGACGGTTTCCAACTCTTGTTCCGTTGGTTTAGTCACGATATTCAAGCCAGCAGCTTTCTCGTCTAAATTTTCGACGTTAATGCTTGGTGCAATAAAGCCGTGCTCTAACATCAGTAAGCTGTAAATCGCTTCGTGTACACCCGCTGCACCTAATGAGTGGCCACTCATCGCTTTCGTTGCAGAAATTGCAGGAGAATGGCTACCAAACACTTCTTGGATAGCTTCTAACTCTTTGGTGTCACCCACTGGTGTTGACGTACCGTGTGTGTTGATATAATCAATTTTATCAACACCCTGCATAGCCATTTGCATACAACGCACCGCACCTTCACCTGATGGGGCAACCATGTCTGCACCGTCAGAGGTCGCACCATAGCCGACAATTTCAGCGTAGATATGTGCACCACGCGCTAACGCATGTTCTAATTCCTCGACAACAACGATACCACCACCACCTGCGATAACGAAACCATCACGGTCTTTATCGTAAGTTCTTGATGCTTTGTCTGGCGTTTCATTGTATTTAGTCGACAATGCGCCCATCGCATCAAACTCACAGGTCATTTCCCAGCTCAGCTCTTCACCGCCACCCGCGAAAACCACATCTTGTTTGCCTAATTGAATTAATTCAACTGCATGGCCGATACAGTGCGCTGATGTTGAGCATGCAGAACTGATTGAGTAGTTTACGCCTTTGATTTTAAATGGAGTCGCTAAACAGGCAGAAATACCCGATGCCATTGCACGGGTCACCATGTATGGGCCCACACCACGTAAACCTTTAGCACGCATACCGTCAGAACCCGCCACTTGGTTACGTGGAGAACCACCACCAGAGCCAACAACGATACCTGTACGTAAATTTGAAACTTGTTCTTCAGCTAAACCTGAATCCGCAATCGCTTGTTCCATCGATAAATAAGCATAGGCGGAGCAATCACTCATAAAACGGAAAATTTTACGGTCGATTAAGTCTTTTGGGTCTAAATTTTTGACATTACCCCAGACATGGCTACGTAGCCCTGCCTCTTTGAATTCTTCTGAGAAAGTGATCCCGGAACGACCTTCCTTCAGAGAAGCCAGTACTTCTTCCTGGTTATTACCAAGGCTGGAAACAATACCTAGACCAGTGATGACTGCACGCTTCATTCGTTACCTCATGACTATAATTATATGATTGCGGGATTACAGGATGTCACTTTAGCTTACACTTGTACGCTGAACAAGTCCGATCAGGGTAAATATTTGTATTTTTTTCTTTATGACACGGATAAGACTTTTTTATTGCGGTAGCCTTACAGTGATATCAGCGGTAAAATTTAGGGATTATATAAAAAGTGTAGGCATATCGTGAAAAAGAACGCTGTACAAACCGCACGCCTGAGTTGGAATGACGAAGGCACTCCCATGTCTGAACAGTTTGCAGATATCTATTTTTCTAACCAAGATGGCTTAGAAGAAGCTCGACATGTGTTTTTGCAAGGGAATCATTTTCCTGGCCGCTTTGCGACGCACCCTTTTGCAACCTGTGTCATTGCTGAAACTGGGTTTGGTACGGGTTTGAATTTCCTAGCATTGTGGCAATCTTTTAATCAGTTTAAAGCCGAAAACCCCAATGCAGCATTACAGCAATTACATTTCATCAGCTTCGAAAAATACCCTTTAACAAAAACAGATTTAATCGCTGCACATCGCTGCTGGCCTGAACTTGCTGGCTTATCGCAAACCCTTTGTGAAAGTTGGCCACAAGCTCTACCAGGCAACCAGCGGATCATATTAGAAAATGGCCATATCATATTAGATTTATGGTTTGGCGATGTTAATGAGCAAATATCTTTACTGAAAAACAACTTAAACAACAAGATAGACGCATGGTTTTTAGATGGTTTCGCCCCCTCAAAAAACCCCGAAATGTGGAGTGAACAGCTGTTCACTAACATGGCAAAGTTAGCCCGCCTCAATGGGACTTTTGCGACATTTACTGTGGCAGGTTCAGTTAAAAGAGGCCTACAGCAAGCTGGCTTCACCCTTAAAAAGGTTAAAGGCTTTGGCAACAAGAGAGAAATGTTAACTGGCGTATTAGCCGAAAAAGAAATTGATATCCCAACCCCTTGGTTTGCAAGACGAAAAGCCGATAACCCAACTGACGTTGCTATCATTGGCGGCGGGCTTGCCAGTTTAACAGTGGCCTACGCCCTTCATAACCGCGGTGCTAAAGTCACCTTATTCTGCCAAGATGCCCAAGTTGCACAGAATGCTTCCGGCAATCGCCAAGGGGCTATTTACCCCTTACTCACCGGTAATAACGACCCACTTGAGCGTTTTTTTGTCAGTGCTTTCCCCTTTGCCTCTCGCTTTTATCACCAATTAGCAAAACAAGGGCTCACATTTGAAGGCCAGTGGTGTGGCGTAAGCCAACTCGCTTATAACGACAAAATTGCTCACAAAATAGCAGGAATGTTAGAAACCGAGTGGCCTGCTGATTTTGCGATTGGTAAAAATCGTCAGCAATTGAGTGATATTTGCGGCGTTGATGTCAACCATGATGGTATTCACTACGCGTCTGGAGGATGGTTGTGCCCTGCCCAACTGTGTGAGAGTTTACAACAATATTTGCAACAGCAGGGTGTCACCTTCTGTTTTGAACATAATGTCGTTGAATTAAAACAAACAGAACAAAATTGGCAGTTATTAATTGAAACTGCACAACACAAACAGCTAACACGTGTTCACTCAACTGTCATCATTGCTAATGGGCACAAGCTGCGCCAATTTGCTCAAACCGTTAATTTACCCATTTCGCCTGTACGTGGGCAAGTCAGCCATATTCCAACCAATCACACCCTACAACAACTGAAAAATGTTTTGTGTTTTGAAGGGTATTTAACACCAGCCGATGCCACTGGTACACAACATTGCTTAGGCGCTAGCTACCAACGTGAACGTCTTGATTTCGATTATAGTGAAGAGGAACAGCAAGGAAACCGCCAGAAACTGGTTGATAACCTACCCGATGTAACTTGGCCTAGGGACATCGATATTTCACAGCAACATTCACGCCAAGGTATTCGTTGTGTTATTCGCGACCATTTTCCTTTATTAGGCAATGTGCCTGATTTCGAACAACATTTGGCACTCTATCACGATTTACCCACTCAAATCGCCAACAAACAGCCTATTGGACTCGCTCCTGTGCACCCAAATTTATTTATTTTTGGGGCGTTGGGGTCAAGAGGGTTATCAACTGCACCACTTTGTGCGGAATTGCTGGCTGCTCAAATTTTTGGGCAAGTACTCCCGCTCGATGATGAAACCCTTGCAGAACTCAACCCAAACCGTTTTTGGGTAAGGAAATTATTATTAGGTCGCCCTATTAAACTCCCTTATTAATACACTAATATTAATACATTAAGTTAATGAGATAGCCATTGCACAGCGGTCTTCAGCAGCAAACCCTGCATCGACCTCAGACTGTAAAATAGCCTGTAACTCGGTGGTTAGCTCATTAATTTCAAGAATTTTAAAACCCAAGCGTTGGTAATAAGGTGCATTCCAAGGCACATCGCGGCAAGTGGTCAATGTCACTACCGTGATTTTGCGTGCCAAAGCGGCATCAAGAACCTGCTTAATCAGCTTCTTACCCAGCCCCTGTCCTTGCCATTGCTGGCAAACAGACACTTCACAAATATGCAGGCTAGTATGGTGACTTTCAGCATTGATAAAACCAATTGGTTCATCACAATCATTCACAGCCACCCACTCTAATTGCTCAGAAATAAAACCGAGGTGGTCTTGCTCTGTTTGCCCATCACCTTCAGCAAGCCATTGATATTTTTCGATACTCGTGAACGCCTGCCCTGCGGAAGCTTCCACCGTAGGAAGGGATTTAGCATCAAGGGGGGTTGCTAAACGAACATTCGCCATAATGTGTACTCACAACAAAATTTAGCTAACAAAAAAGCGGGTTTCCCCGCTTTTCATGCAGAACTCAACAGATAATGCATAACACAATAAATTAAATTGCGTTATTTAATAAGCTTTTCCACATATCTAATACCAGTACTTGATCTGGTGGTGTCAATTCACCAGCTTTGATGGCATTTTGAATACTGACTTCAACACGTTGGTATAATGCTTCAGAACTGGTTTCGTTTTCTTCTTCCAGCTCAGCCACAGCAAGGGTTAAGTGACCACGCAAATAGCCGCCAGCGAAGAGTTCATCATCACTCGCGTGCTCAACCATATCATCAATTTTCGTTAGTATGCGTGTTTCTAAATCCGCAAGCATGCTTAATCCTTACTATATTGTGTGTTCATTAGGCAAAAATATCTTCCGGGTAAGGAAAAGCTTCTGCACAAAGAGGTGGCGTATTGTAAAACAATTGTAACGCATTAATAAAGCGTAATGGGCGCTCAGGGATACCATTTTCTAAATAAAGCATCACTTGGGCATGAACTTTGCGCATAAACGCAATGCGATCAGGCTCAAAATCCCCTTCTAAGTTGTCACAGCTGACATTAAATGGAATGCCAACAGCAACACAAAACAGCCAGTCTAGCGCTTGAGGTTTGATTTCCACCACTTCAAACTCACACTGTGTTTTTTCATCTCGCCCATCAGGGCAATACCAATAGCCGTAATCAACTTGCTGGCGCCTTGCTTCCCCTGCGATACACCAATGTGAGATTTCGTGTAATCCACTGGTGAAAAAGCCGTGTGCGAACACAATTCGGTGATAAGGCACTTCCTCATCTGCAGGTAAATAAATGGGTTCATCATCCCCTTTTACCAGTCTAGTGTTATATGTCACACCAAAGCATTCATCAAAGATATTGATTAGATCCTGATAATTATGTGTACTCATGAATAATTTAAATCATCTTAAAATAATGAGAGGAACCAAGCTTTAATCACGTCACCATGGCTATCATGGAGTAATTTAATACTCATCAGCAACGAAATCACCACGATCATCGGCCTGATCAGTTTCTGTCCTTTGGTTAATACCAAGCGCGCACCTAAACGAGCGCCAACCATTTGGCCAATTAGCATAACAAAACCTAATGCCCAAAGAACATGACCCCCGATAATAAAAAACACTAAAGAGCCAAAATTAGAGGCGAAATTAAGTAACTTCGCATGAGCAGTGGCTTTAGCAAGGTTATAGCCAAGCAACAAAACATAACCCAATGCCAAAAATGAACCAGTTCCGGGACCAAATGCACCATCATAAAAACCCAGTGTCATCCCAATTGCCACCCCGAAAAATGGCATACTGATACGTTGTTGACGGTCTTGCACACCAATTGACGGCGTTAATAAAAAGTATAAACCGACACAAATCACCAAAATGGGCAACAGTTGTTTTAAGAACGCAGTATCAATCATTTGAATAACAATCGCACCTAACATGGCACCAATCATTGTCATAATGAATGGAAACAATTGTTCTCGTAAATCTATGGCTTTTCGCCTGACAAAATAGAGCGTTGAAGAAAACGAACCGCCAACCGCTTGCAACTTATTGGTTGCTAAAGCTTCAACTGGAGTTATTCCCACAGATAACAGGGCTGGGATCGTTAATAGTCCCCCCCCACCCGCGATGGAGTCAATAAACCCTGCAAACAGCGCAACAAAGAAGAGTAAAGCATAAACTTCAGGTGCAACGGCAGTTAGCCAATCCATTTTACTATCCAAAGAGAAGAAATATCATGATGTTGATGTGAATATATCGCCAATCAGGTTTGGTGATATCACAACCTAGATGAGGTATTTTTAGGAGGCTTCATCCGAACCTTCATCATCAACAAAGCGACCTTATAGGCCGCTCAGTTGTCACTACATAAACACAGTAAAACGGTTACTCAAACGGTTCCATTGCTGGCGTTACATCCGCACATTGGCCACGATGACGTAAATAGTGATCCATTAGAACAATCGCCATCATCGCTTCCGCAATTGGTACCGCGCGAATGCCTACACAAGGGTCATGACGCCCTTTGGTGATCATTTCAACTTCTTCACCATCACGGTTTAGTGTTTTACCTGAAACGGTAATACTGGATGTCGGTTTTAACACAATATGCGCAATAATAGGCTGGCTGCTGCTAATACCGCCTAAAATGCCGCCTGCATGGTTTGAGGTGAAACCATTACGGGTAATTTCATCACGGTTTTCACTACCTTTCAGTGCAATAACACCGAAACCATCACCAATTTCCACGCCTTTTACCGCGTTAATACTCATCAACGCATGAGCGAGGTCGGCATCTAAACGGTCAAATACCGGCTCACCTAAGCCCGCAGGCACATGCTCTGCAATGACGGTAATTTTAGCACCAATCGAATCACCTTCTTTCTTTAAACCACGCAATAATTCGTCAAGTGCTTCTAACTTGCTTGGATCAGGACAGAAAAACGGGTTTTCTTCGACAATTGACCAGTCTTTAATTTCACAAGCGACTGACCCCATTTGCGTTAAACAACCATGAATTTGCACACCAAGCTTTTCTTGTAAATACTTTTTCGCAATCGCACCTGCCGCAACGCGCATGGCTGTTTCACGTGCTGATGAGCGACCACCACCACGGTAATCTCGCTGGCCATATTTTTGTTCGTAAGTGTAGTCTGCATGACCGGGCCTAAAAACATCTTTAATCGCGCCATAATCTTGTGAGCGTTGGTCGGTATTTTCAATCAGTAAACCAATACTCGTGCCCGTTGTCACACCATTAAACACACCAGATAAGATTTTGACTTGGTCAGGCTCCCGACGCGCTGTCGTATAACGAGATGTCCCCGGACGACGACGGTCTAAATCTTTTTGTAAATCTGCTTCTGTCAGTGCTAAGCCAGGGGGAACCCCATCGACGATGCAACCTAATGCAACCCCGTGTGACTCACCAAATGTGGTTACGCGGAAAAGTTGCCCAATTGAATTTCCTGCCATCGGAGTATCCTATTCTAAGCCATTCTTGTTTTACTAAGAATTTTGGTTGTTAATTATTATATCGTTGTGTCGTTATTATTGATTACATGATCTTGGAACATCACGCAACTGTTGATTAATCGATATAAAGCTCAAAATGTGCGTGGTGCTCAACAAGTTGTTCACGCGTTAACATAAACACACCGTCACCACCATATTCAAAGTCTAACCAAATAAATGGAATTTCAGGATATTGTTCAATCAGATGAACCATGCTGTTGCCCACTTCGCACACTAACACACCTTCTTCTGTCAGAAAACGCGGTGCATTGGCTAAAATACGGCGCACCAATTTCAACCCATCACTTCCAGCGGCTAGCGCTAATTCAGGCTCGACACGAAACTCTTCCGGTAAGTCATCCATATCTTCCGCATCAACATACGGTGGGTTCGTCACGATCAGGTCATATTTAACCTCTGGCATATCGCGGAATAAGTCAGAGCGGATCGGTATCACCCGGTGTTCTAAACCATGATTGGCAATATTTTGCTCAGCCACCGCCAGCACATCACTTGAAATATCAACCGCATCAACTTCTGCATCAGGGAATTCATACGCACAAGCAATCGCAATACAACCACTTCCGGTACATAAATCAAGAATAGTTTGTGGTTCATCCGCCACTAAACCAACAAAATGGTTATTGATTAATTCACCAATTGGCGAGCGTGGGATAAGCACTCGCTCATCAACATAAAACTCATGGCCACAAAACCATGAACGATTAGTCAGGTATGCAACCGGAATACGCTCATTAATGCGGCGTAAAACACGCTCAATAATGCGGTGGCGTTCTGTTGGTGTTAGGCGTGAGGTTAACAGCTCATCGGGCAGGTCTAGAGGCAGGTAAAGTGTTGGTAACACCAATTGTAGCGCCTCATCCCATGGGTTATCTGTACCGTGACCATAGTACACATTGGCTGCATTAAAGCGGCTCATCGTCCAACGTAAAATATCTTGAATGGTATGAAGTTCTGCAACGGCTTCATCAACGAAAATCTTTTCCAAGAAGGGGTTCTCCAGCCTGTATTTTGAAAGGGAATATATGAATAGTTAAAGTTTGCCACGAAGTGAAAGACAAATCAGCAGATTAATGCAATAAAATTTGCCAAGGGGATCTGCTCATCGCGCTTATTAATGCATGTTTTGACGTAAAAACGCCCTTTATTTAGCTAAAGGGCGTGAAGAAAATAACAAGTTCAGCAAGGAAGCAACGATATTAGCTTTCGTTTTGCAGTACGATTTCCGCCTCTTTCGCAGGTTTTTTTACCCAAAGTGCGTAGGCGATAGTCAGTAATACTAACCAAACAATGCCTACATAGAGTGCAATTCGTGTTGATTCAAAATACCCCAAGACACCAAAAACAAATACCATGAATGCGATGGCTAAAATAGGTGCCACAGGCCACATAGGCACAGGGAATTTTAATTGGCTAATTTCTTCTGGCGACATTTTTTTACGCATTGCAAACTGTGACAGCAAAATCATTAACCATACCCAAATGGTGGCAAATGTCGCAATTGACGCAATTACCACAAATACATCATCAGGGATGACATAGTTCAATACCACACCGACTAACAACACAGCGACCATCACTAATACCGTCATCCAAGGCACACCATTTTTTGTCAGCTTGGTAAAGGCTCTCGGCGCTTGCCCTTCATGTGCCATGCCATACATCATACGCCCTGCACCAAAGATATCGCTGTTAATCGCCGAAATTGCCGCCGTGATCACCACAACATTTAAGATATTCGCCGCAGATTGAATACCTAAGCTATCGAAAATTTGCACAAATGGGCTACCTTGCTGCCCAATTTGGTTCCACGGGTAAATGCACATCAAGACAAATAACGTTAGGACATAAAACAGTAAGATGCGAATTGGTACTGCATTAATCGCTCTTGGGATAGTCGTTTCAGGGTTCTTCGCTTCACTCGCGGTAATACCAATAACTTCAATTCCCCCGAAAGCAAACATCACGACAGCAAAGGATGCAATCACCCCACCAATACCATTTGGAATAAACCCATCGTGAATAAATAAGTTTGATACCCCAACCGCATGGTCTGCTGCTTGGCCAAAACCAAACATCATGATGGCTGCACCACCGACAATCATCGCAATAATCGCAATAACTTTAATGATTGACAGCCAAAACTCCATTTCACCGAAGGTTTTCACGTGACATAGGTTTATCGCGCCAATAAAGAAAATAATGCTTAACACCCAAATCCACTGTGCTACCTCTGGAAACCACAGTTTCATATAAACACCAAATGCCGTCACGTCCGCCAAACAAACGATGAGCATTTCAAAAACATAGGTCCATCCCGCAAAAAAACCCGCTCTAGCCCCTAAATAATGGCTGGCATACTGTGAGAACGACCCCGCAAGTGGCCGATGAACCGCCATTTCACCCAGCGCTCTCATAACCATAAATACTGCGGCGCCGCCGATAATATAGGCGAGTAATACCGCAGGCCCAGCGGTTTCTATTGCTTTCGCTGAACCATAAAATAAACCTGTACCAATCGCAGAACCTAAAGCCATAAATCGAATGTGGCGCGCAGAAAGCCCTCGCGCAAGTTGTGATGTGCTTTGCATGATTTATCCTTCGTATTATTTTATTGTCGTGCAGATAAATACTTCAGGTAGCCGATACTTTGCCGGCCACCTTTTATTTGCTTGATATGTTAGTTAGGGAAGACTGCGCCAGCCTTGAAGAGCGCAGACAGTTTATATTGGTTAATTAAATTAATTGCCGCTTCAATATCAGGGGCAAAATAACGGTCTTTATCATAGTAAGTCACTTGGTCACGTAACGTTTTACGTGCTTTTTCCAAGGTTTCGCTCGACGTCAAACCTTCACGGAAATCCATTCCCTGACACGCAGAAAGCCATTCAATGGCTAAAATACCTGTGACATTCTTTGCCATTTCCCATAATCGACGACCTGCTGCAGGCGCCATCGATACGTGGTCTTCTTGGTTAGCGGATGTAGGTAGGCTATCAACACTCGAAGGGTGTGCTAATGCTTTGTTTTCACTGGCTAATGCAGCCGCGGTCACTTGGGCTATCATAAAGCCTGAATTGACGCCGCCATTATTCACTAAGAAAGGTGGCAACTGCGACATGTGGGTATCCATCAATAATGCAATGCGACGTTCGGATAACGCGCCAATTTCTGCTAATGCAAGTGCAATATTATCGGCTGCCATCGCAACAGGTTCGGCATGGAAGTTACCGCCCGAAATAATATCGCCATTATCGGTAAAGACTAACGGGTTATCTGACACCGCATTAGATTCAATTAATATCACTTCGGCTGCTTGGCGAATTTGGGTTAAACAAGCCCCCATGACTTGTGGCTGACAACGTAGTGAATAAGGGTCTTGCACTTTCACGCAGTTCTCATGGGACTTCGCCAATTCACTCGTCGGTGATAAAATATCACGGAACATCGCCGCTACATCGATTTGCCCTTTTTGCCCTCGAACCTCTTGCACTCGTGCATCGAACGGTTTACGGGAGCCCAATGTGGCTTCAACACTAAGCGCACCACAAACAATGCCAGATAGCAGCAATTTTTCTGCTTCAAATAACCCTTTCAATGCAAAGGCCGTGGATGTTTGGGTGCCGTTTAATAACGCTAGCCCCTCTTTAGCTTCCAATTTTAGTGGCACTAACCCAGCTTTTTCTAACGCTTTTTTCGCTGAGATCCACTTGCCTTCATAACGCGCCTTTCCTTCTCCTAGCAGAATTAAACTCATATGCGCCAATGGTGCTAAGTCACCAGAAGCCCCTACAGAGCCCTTCGCAGGAATAAATGGATAAACTTGCGCATTCACTAATGCAATTAAAGCATTAATGACTTCGAGACGGATACCAGAGAAACCGCGAGCTAAACTATTAATTTTGAGCACCATGATTAAACGCACGAGGTCATCATCTAACGGCTCGCCAACACCCGCAGCATGAGACATCACAATAGAGCGTTGTAATGATTGCAAATCTTTAGTCGCGATGCGGGTATTGGCAAGTAAACCAAACCCCGTATTGATACCGTAAGCGGTTCTATCTTCTTCAATAATTTTATTGACCGTTGCAACACTTTTTTCAATAGCCGCATGAGCGCGTTTATCCAATGTCACTGTTACCGCTTGTTGGAAAACAATACGCAGGTCTTCGAGTGTCATTTTTCCTGGGTGAATAGTTAACTTAGTCATTAATGGCACTCCTTAACGTGTTTTAATCATTGGTAAATTAAGATTTTTTTCTTGCGCACAAGCAATCGCGATGTCATACCCTGCATCTGCGTGGCGCATGACGCCTGTAGCTGGGTCATTGTGTAGCACTCGAGCAATACGCTCTGCGGCTTCATCCGTTCCATCACAGACAATCACTACCCCAGAGTGCTGAGAGAAGCCCATACCGACGCCACCACCGTGATGTAAAGACACCCACGTTGCACCACTGGCTGTATTTAATAACGCATTGAGTAACGGCCAGTCTGAAACGGCATCAGAGCCATCTTTCATGGATTCTGTTTCACGGTTTGGGCTGGCCACTGAGCCTGAATCTAGGTGGTCGCGGCCGATAACAATTGGAGCCGAAACCTCACCGTTTCTGACCATCTCATTGAATGCTAAACCTAATTTAGCGCGGTCCCCAAGCCCTACCCAACAGATACGCGCTGGCAAACCTTGAAAGCTGATACGTTCACGCGCCATATCCAACCAGCGATGCAAGTGCTTATCATCCGGTAGAAGTTCTTTCACTTTCGCATCGGTTTTATAGATATCTTCAGGATCCCCTGATAACGCGACCCAACGGAATGGGCCAACACCGCGGCAAAATAGTGGGCGAATATAAGCAGGCACAAAACCAGGGAAATCAAACGCATTCTCTACGCCCATTTCCAACGCCATTTGGCGGATATTGTTCCCATAATCAAACGTTGGAATGCCTTGCTGTTTGAACGCCAGCATCGCTTTAACGTGTTCCGCCATGGATTTTTTTGCAGCCAATGCAGTCGCTTGCGGGTCTTGAACACTGCGTTCACGGTACTCTTCCCAGCTCATCCCAATTGGCAAATAACCATTTAGAGGGTCATGGGCACTTGTCTGGTCGGTCACCATATCCGGTTTAACACCGCGCTTGACGAGCTCAGGAAGAACTTCAGCGGCATTAGCACACAGTGCGATAGAAATGGCTTTGCCTTCCGATGTGTATTTTTTAAGGCGCGCTAGCGCATCATCAAGATCGACCGCTTGTTCATCCACATAATGGGTTCTTAAACGGAAATCGATACGGCTTTGTTGGCACTCAATATTCAATGAGCAAGCACCTGCCAGTGTCGCGGCTAGAGGTTGTGCGCCCCCCATGCCACCTAAACCCGCGGTAAGTACCCAGCGCCCAGTTAAATCACCGTTAAAGTGCTGACGAGCGGCTTCCACAAAGGTTTCATAGGTTCCTTGAACAATGCCTTGGCTGCCGATATAAATCCAGCTACCTGCCGTCATTTGGCCATACATGGCGAGGCCTTTCGCATCCAACTCATTAAAATGTTCCCAGTTTGCCCAATGTGGCACGAGATTTGAGTTAGCGATTAAAACACGTGGGGCATTTGCATGGGTTTTGAAAACACCGACAGGCTTACCTGACTGAACCAGCAGTGTTTCATCGCTCTCGAGTTGTTTCAGGGACTCAACAATTTGGTCATAGCATTGCCAATTCCGTGCCGCGCGCCCAATACCACCATAAACCACTAATTCATGAGGGTTTTCTGCAACATCTGGGTCAAGGTTATTCATTAACATACGTAATGGAGCTTCAGTGAGCCAACTTTTGGCACTTAAGGTATTCCCCCGCGGTGCCCTAATTTCGATATTTCGATATTTATTATTCAGTGCTGTCACTTGTATACCCTCTTTTATCTGTCCATTAGCTACCTTTTATTGTTCTTATAGATATAGTTGTATATACATGTACGATCAATTAATTTTTTAACATAAAGATTAAAAAAATGTGATATGAAAATGTTTTTATACAAATAAAACAATTAGATAAAAAACAAGGCTGATATTTTGGTGTGTTTTCTTTATTCTAAATATGCCTACCAGATCACATTTGATTTACAATAAATTCACACAAAATAGGTATGGAAGAGAATAACTCGATACGATAAGCGGAAAATAGGTTGTATATCATTCCGCCCATATTTTTACGTGGTGAAAGAACTTATGACGTGAAACTACCTTTAAGCTTATAGCGGTGACCAGGAAACAATAGTTTGGTACTTGTCACAGTGAAAGACTGGGACCAAGTACGCCTTGTAATTAACAAACAAGATGCGCCTGTGGTAATTTGCAATAACCTCGCTGAGCGCTCATCAGCTTCTACGGCCTCAACAATATGCTCCCCTTGTGTTAAAGGGGCGACTTGGGACAAATAATCATGGGGGGTAATCGATAAAAAGTTTTGCTGTAAATAATCAGGCGCTGCTAACGCATTGACATATCTGTCTTCAATTTGTACAGGGACATCATTTTCTAAATGTACAATAATAGAATGAAATATCACGGTATCTGGGCTAATATTTAACTCATTTGCGAGCGCGGGTGACGCTTGTATTTCTTCGAGTTTAATTATCCTGCAGCTGTACTTATGGTTTCTCGCCAGTATTTCCGCTTCAATACTGTGGATTTCAAATAGCGCAGATTGCCCCTTTGGCTCAGCCACGAACGTTCCCACACCTTGCAAGCGAACCAATAACCCTTCTGCGGTTAATTCACGTAGTGCTCGGTTTGCCGTCATTCGACTACATTGAAACTGTGTAACTAACTCAGCCTCAGATGGAATACGGTCATTTGCCTGCCACTCTGCGGTGTGGATTTTTTCAATAATCGATTGTTTTACTTGCAAATATAGCGGGAGCGGTACCCCCTGCTTATCCTTTTTATCGGCTGTCACAGTCATTTCCAATTTAATGATTAAAATCTTAAGTATTAATATGCTATTCATTGAATAGCATACAACACGACCTTAGTGCTATCGGACATTTTTTATCCTGACAGTCGCGAATAAAAACATCATGCTTAATTATTAAGCATTCACATAATTAAACGATGTAATTTTAATAGAAACAAACAAAAAACAGAAAATATTTAGGGCAAATTGCGGCAAACAACATTATTTACCGCTATTAATTATTATTATTTTCGTAGCTAGAACTGCGGGTCACATATATCACCCGTTTCGATGGGTAATTTTGCCTTCATGCACTCGAATGAACAATGGGTTACTCCCCTGCTCATAAATCATTTCGACTGGCTCTTGCGCGTTCCACACAACAAAATCAGCAACAAAGCCCGTTTTTAATTGCCCATGGCTACTTTCACGGCCTAACGCCTTCGCAGCGTGACGTGTCACACCTGCCCATATCTCCTCCGGTGTCAGCTTAAATAAGACGGCCGCCATATTCATAATAATACGTAACGAGGCAAAAGGACTGGTGCCCGGGTTAAAATCCGTTGAAACCGCCATAGGAACGTTGTGTTCCCTCAACAGCTCAATTGGCGGTAATTTGGTTTCCCTCAGAAAATAAAATGCCCCCGGTAGCAAGACCGCGACTGTTCCGCTCGCTTTAAGTGCTTTAACCCCTTCTAAATCTAAATATTCAATGTGGTCAACCGATAACCCTTTGTATCGGGCAACTAATTCGCTCCCACCTAGATTTGATAACTGCTCCATATGCCCTTTCACAGGAATGCCTAATTTCTGCGCTGCTGCAAATAACTTTTCGCTTTGAGCAAGGGAAAAACCCACGCTTTCACAGAAAACATCGACTGCTTCAAACAAGCCTTTTTCCCATAGTCTAGGCATGATTTTTTGGCAAATCAAATCAATGTATTCATCAGGTTTATCTTTATATTCAACGGGAACGGTGTGAGCGGAGAGCAAGGTTGAACTGACTGAAATAGGATATTGTGCAGATAACCGTTTTGCGACTTGTAACTGTTTTTCTTCATTTTCATAATCAAGCCCATAACCTGATTTCATTTCTATACTTGTCACACCTTCTCGAATTAATGCTTCGAGCCTTGGCTTAGCGCGTTCAAATAACTCGTTCTCGCTCATCTTACGGGTTTCACGCACAGTAGAATTAATTCCACCACCTTGAGAACTAATAGTTTCATAAGAGACCCCATTCATTCGCTGTTCCCATTCAGAAGCTCGGTCACCACCAAAAACTAAATGTGTATGGCAATCGATTAATCCTGGGGTTATTAATTTACCCTTTACATCAATAACCTGGCAGTCATTTAATTCAATTTCCTGAGTAGGAACAATTGCAACTATTTTATTATCACGGACAACTAAATCATGGTGTTCAACAAGCCCATAAGGGACTGATAGTTCTGGATCCATAGTGGCAATACGGCCATTACGCCAAACGATATCTTGAGAGTGTGTTTTGAATACCATCGTTTTTCCTATTGTTATTGAATTCATTGTTATTGAATTCAGTTTTAATCATTGTATTAATAAATAGTATAGATATGTATATACAATTAGACTAGCAAGTCCCCTTTTGTCAATGCTTACCTGTAAAAAGGTTATAAATATGTTACTTAGCGCGAACAATCTACGATTATCACCATTCATTAAAAATGAGTTACACTAGCAATCAGAAAAATTAATCACAAAAAATATATTATTAAAATTATGAAGAAAAAATTTGGTCTAGAAGATGAAGAGATCCGTCTTTTCAAAGAAGCCATTAATGGAGCAAAGAAAATCCATCAGGACCAAGTCCTGCACGCACCTGTTCGTGCCAAGGTGACACAACCATCAAATAAAAAAGTCATGCAAGAACAGGTTGACGCCTCTTTTTATTTTTCAGATGAATTTCAACCGCAACTTGAAAATGAAGGCCCAACGCGTTATTTAAGGCCCGACGCTAACCCTTATGAATTAAAAAAACTTCGTCGGGGTGACTACGTTCCTGAGTTGTTTTTGGATTTACATGGCTTAACACAAATGGAAGCAAAGCAAGAAATTGGCGCGCTTATTGCGGCCTGTAAGCGTGAAAATGTCTATTGTGCCTGTATTATGCACGGCCATGGTAAGCATGTTTTAAAGCAGCAAACACCGCTATGGCTTGCCCAACACCCTGATATTATTGCTTTTCACCAAGCACCTAAAGAATGGGGGGGTAATGCAGCATTATTACTACTCATTGAAACCGCGGAGAGCGCTCGCCGTTAAGCGCTCATCCGTTCTGTATTATTTCGCAAATAATAGTTGTGATGGACTCAACATCCATTCTAAATGACTTTTCTGATGGGCCACATCAATATCAACACATGCAACTGTTGATGTGGTGAACATCGGAGGTTCTTTATGTGGACATAGCTCCGACACTAAATACCCCACCAGCGGTAAATGAGATACAACTAATATCGCATTAGCGCCTAGCACAGCAAGATCTCGAATATGGTCAGCCACAAATGCGGCATTCCCTCCTGGCGTTAATTGCCCTAAAACCTCCGCCTTTACGGGTAAATCGAGGTGCTGACTCACAACCTGCCTAGTTTGTTCGGCTCTTAGATAGGGGCTCACTAACACCGAATCAATCTTAATACCTTGGTTCTGTAACCATTGAGCCATTAATACTGAGTCGTCTTTTCCCTTTTGAGTCAATGGGCGCTCAGCATCGCTAGGCGCTTGTATCGCTGCATCACCGTGACGCATAATGTAAACTTGCATAATCCACCATCTGAGTAACCTACCTTATTAAGGTGGCTATTCTTTTGTTGTTAAGATAATTGTTGTAAAAGTAACCATCAGTTGGGGTGAAATGTGATTCTGCATGAAATGACCAACAAAGAAAATGATTTGAGTAAATTTTTATGCATGTTTCTTTAGCAGGCTATGTTGCGAGCTAAATTTTGGTATTTATTATCAATCAGTTAAAGATAATATAATTAGTTATTCTAACTGTACGAACTTGGCTTAAAAAAGCCTGATAACCAAGGATATATTTGGTATCAGGCCTTGACTGGTTTTATTGAATCAAACAACCATTGGCTAACAGGCTACCCTGCTATGTCATGATTGTTGATGCTATTACTGTTCGTTACTTGATTTTGTTGCATTAACCCCATCTTCTGCATTTGCAGAAAAAAAGGTTCGATTATTTTCTGCCATGTTACATAGCAATTCACAAGGCTGGAATTTATCACCATATTTCATAGCAAGGTTATTCAGGGTTTCCACGGTTTTTGCAATCCCCAGGCTATCCATATACCTGAATGGGCCACCAAAGAAAGGTGGGAAACCGATACCAAATACCGCCCCGACATCCCCATCACGTGCACTTTTAATAATCTTTTCATCAAGGCAACGGGCAGCCTCGTTAAGCATCATCATAACGCACCGCTGTGCAATATCCGCTTTAGTCAATGTATCGTTGGGAACTACACCAATCAGTGAATAAATGGTTTTATCGACTTGACGCTTACTGGCTTTTTTCCAAAACCACAACTTATTAGTGTGGTGACCATATTCGTAAAAACCTTTGCCATTTTTCTTACCTTTACGGTCGTCTTTAACGACTTTGTCGAGTAAATCAGGGGCTTTGAAACGCTCACCAAAACGCTCAACTAAAATCGGTAAAATTTTAGTTCCTACATCAATACCGACTTCGTCTAATAGATTAAAAGGTCCGACAGGGAAGCCAAATTCGACTAAAGCACGGTCAATATGCTCTATTGACTCACCTTCAACAAGGCATTGGGCAGCTTCACATAAGAATGGGGCTAAAATGCGATTTACATAGAAACCGGCATCATCCCCCACGACAATTGCTGTTTTGCCTTGGCGTTTTGCTAGAGCAACAACGGTTGCAATCGTTGTTTCGTCTGTGTGTTGATGAGGGATTACTTCAACCAACGGCATTTTATCGACTGGGCTAAAGTAGTGTAAGCCGATGACTTTTTCAGGATGCGTCGCATTCTGTGCAATTTGGTGAATAGGTAAGGATGATGTATTAGAAGCAAAAATAGCTTGTTGTTTCGACATCTTTTCAACTTCAGCAACCATTTTTTGTTTTAATGCTAAATCTTCAAATACCGCTTCAATGATAACATTAGCGTTTTCCAGCCCTTGATAACTTAATGTGCCTGATACCTTAGCCATAACGGCTGCTCGTTCCCGGGCTAGTAACCGCCGTTTGATAACTCGCTGAGTCAGTAGGTCCCAGCTATAACGCAGGGCTTGGGTGACACCTTTGTCTGAAATATCTTTAATACGAACGGGTAATTTACCTTGAAAAGCGGTGACATAAGCAATTCCGCCGCCCATCAACCCACCGCCAAGCACACCAACTTGGTTAATTTTCAAGGGTGCAGCTTGCGCCCCCGTTTCATTTTTTAACGCGGTAACCGCAAAAAATAAATTACGTAATGCAGCAGACTCTGGTGTCATCACAAGCTCACCAAAGGCTTTCGCTTCTTCTGCATAACCGGCTTGCAACCCTTTATTCATTCCTGTTTTCACAACATGAATAATTTTTTCAGGGGCTGGGTAATGGCCTTTGGTTTTGCTGAGTGCTTTTTGTTTGGCGCTATCGAACACTTTATTGCGTAATAATTTGCTGCTTAATAAGCGCTGTTGCCAATGGATAGCAGGACGCTGAACGCCCCCTTTTTTCACCATTTTAACTGCAACGTCGAGTAAAATAGACTCAGGAACTACATTATCAACTAACCCTATTTTCAGCGCCTGTTTCGCTTTTAGCTGGCGGCCTGTCAGCATTAAATCCAATGCATGTGGAATACCAATCAACCGAGGTAAACGCTGCGTTCCTCCAGAGCCAGGTAATAACCCCAATTGTACTTCAGGCAAGCCTAACTTCGTTTTATCATCATTAGAACAAACCCTCGCATGACATGCCAAGGCAAGCTCTAGCCCGCCGCCTAAACACGCACCATGTATTGCGGCAATAATAGGCAATGGGTAATTATCGATTTTATCAAATAGTGCATGACCTGCTTTTGACAACTCACTGGCCTGAGCTTTATTTTCACAACCAGCTATCATGCTAATGTCTGCGCCTGCAATAAAACTGTCTTTTTTCCCAGAGGTGATAACTAAGCCTTTCAAACCAGAGGTAGACTGCGCTTGCTGTAAAACTGCAAGGAATTGCTCCGCAAATTCCGCTTTTAATGTATTCACTTTTTCATTCGGTACATCAATGAAGATGACCCCGACGTTTTCATCATGAATTTCTAAGCGAAAAGCCTGTTGTGTTTTTTCTCTTGCAACTTCTATAGCAGAATTTTGAGCCATTATTCCACCTCTAAGATCATAGCTGCACCTAAACCACCCGCAGCACAAGCTGTTGTTAAACCAAAACCACCACCCCGTCTGCGCAATTCATTTAGGGTTTGTGTCACCATTCGTGCGCCTGTGGCTGCAAATGGGTGCCCATAAGCGATAGAGCCCCCTAAGACATTAAATTTATCCATATCCACTTCGCCAATTGCGTTATCTATTCCTAATTTTTCTTGAGCGAATTTACGGCTACCAAACATTTGTAAATTAGCGAGTGTTTGCGCAGCAAAGGCTTCATGCATATCAATCAGGGATAAATCTTGCAGCGATAACCCCGCTCGTTTCAAAGCAAGCGGAGTGGCATAAGAAGGCCCCAAAAGCATATCTTCCCATACGTCTATCGCTGAAAACGCATAACTTCGAATATAGCCTAACGGTGTATAACCCAGCGATTTTGCTCGAGATTCTGTCATCATCAACACCGCAGCGGCACCATCGGTCAACGGTGTGCTGTTCGCAGCGGTAACACTACCGTGCTTACGGTCAAAGGCGGGTTTTAATTTCGCATAGGATGATAATACTGAGTTTGTACGCACATTGTTATCTTGGGAAAAAGCTTGCTTAAAGGGCGGCATATATGCGGTCATAACTTCATCATTTAAAGCGCCATTTTCCCACGCTTTTGTCGCTAACATATGCGAGCGATGAGCAAGCTCATCTTGCTGGGCTCGGCTAATTTGATAACTTTTCGCCATTTGCTCCGCGGTATCTCCCATACGCAGCCCTGTAGAATATTCCGCAACACCGGGTGCAACTGGCGCTAAATCCTTCAAACGTAATTTCGCTAACAATGATAATTTTTGCCCAACAGACTTTGCTTTGCTTAATGCTAATAACGTCTCGGCCAATTTTTTTGATACGCCAATAGGAAGCACAGAAGATGAATCTGCCCCGCCAGCAATACCGATAGAAATATCGCCTACCCTCATACTTTGAGCAACGTTAACAATTGCTTGAAAACTTGTCGCACAGGCTCTTGATACACTATAGGCATCTGTTGAGACACTCATCCCTGTACCAAGAACAATTTCCCGCGCAATATTCGGTGCTTCTGGCATTTGCACCACTTGCCCAAATACCAGTTGCTCAATCAGGTTTCTATCTAAATCATTACGGGCTAATAATTCAGCAACTACGGCTTTACCTAGATCGACTGCTGGAATTCCTGCGTATGCCGTAGATTGCTTTGCAAAAGGTAAGCGTAGACCACTGACAATGGCGATCCTTTCATTTGTTTTATCTGTATTTTCACCATGGTTGAGATGTTGATTCATGGTCGCTCCTGCTAAAGCAAAAATGAAAATTATAGTTAATTAGCTCTCTAAGCGGACAAAGAGGTCTGACCTGTAACAATTGTTAACATAAAATTCACAATTATCAATGGGTATTGATAAAAAATGCGAGCAGGTACGCAACTTAGAGTAAAAACCCAACAAATTGCAGCAGAGGAAAACAGGAGGGAAATAAGGAAGCCTTTTATCACTGAGCGTTAATCACGCCATCATTTTAGTGATAAAAGGCAAATTAGAGCAAATTCAATCGTTTGATTAACGAAGGCCTAATTGAAAAATCAAACTTTCTGCTTCACAGCTAAAACTAAACTCTGCCGTAAGCTCAACGCCACCCTCTACAGGCTTAATAGAATGGGTTATCGCACAAGGGTCTGACTCAACAGATTTTGCTTTCTCTGTGAGTGTTTTCAACATAGTTTCCGCTTCATTTTGTGTAGCGAATACATGCTGATACGAGGCAGTGCAGTCTTTATTATCTAATACTGTTCCCACATCTACGCAGCAGCAGGCTGCGGTTTCATCCGCGCTACAACGGTTAATCGCATCAGTCATTTTACTCTCCAAATAAACAAACTGTTAAGTCGCTATCATAACGCTGAAAAAGTGCTAAAAACTAGTGTGTATCAAAATATATCGCTAATAATTAAACATAAGTTTGATCTTACCCCGTATTCGTATACTTTTTGCTCCCAATTCGTCAGTCAATGTTGCCATTTTGTTAAATATGTCGCATTTTTGAAAACAAAGTCACAATAACTGCAAAACAAGCTTGCAACATATCAGGTGGTCAGACCTATACTCTAGTAACTGGTCTGATTTGTCATAACGGCAAGGGACCCTACAATTCTGCGCTTCTTGCGATAGAAGTCGCTTTATTCAAAATAAAACATAAGAGGGTTTTGGTCATGAGCCAGAAAAACCTGTTTTCTAGATCAGCTTTAGCAATAGCAGTGGCAATTGTATCATCCAACGCAGGCGCGGCTGGTTTTTTGCTTAATGAATATTCTACATCCGCACTGGGACGCGCGTTTTCGGGAGCGGGTGCAATGGGCGACAACGCAAGTGAGGGAAGCCGAAACCCTGCTGCCATGATGTTGTTTGATCGCCCTTCTCTTTCTGTTGGTGCCGTTTATATTGACCCAAGCGTTGATATCAAAGGTAAAGGAGGCTCTTTACTTGGTAGTAATACAACAGCAAATGATATTGCGCCAAGTGCTGTAGTACCCAATGCTCACTTTATCTTCCCAGTTAATGACAAGTGGGCTGTTGGTACTTCAATGACCACCAACTTTGGTTTAGCCACTGATTTTAATAAAAATTATGCTGCAGGCCCTATCGGTGGTAAAACAGACCTAAAAACTGTTAACCTGAACCTAAGTGGTGCATACCGCGTAAATAATAATTTCAGTTTTGGCTTGGGCGTGAACGCGGTATATGCCGATGCAGAAATTACTCGTCATGCAGGTGACCTTGGCGCCCTAGCACCTAAATTAGGCTTACCTTCGTTCCCTGCCAGCACTACCATGGCTAAATTAACAGGGGATGACTGGGGTTATGGTTGGAATGCGGGTATTTTGTATGAAATCAATGATGATAACCGTTTAAGTTTAAGCTATCGTTCTAAAGTTAAAGTTAAGTTTGAAGATGGCAAATATTCCAATGACATACCTAAATCAATAACTCAGTTACATGGTACTGGGGGTGAAAAAGTCAAAGGTAAGTTAGACCTTAATTTACCAGATATTTGGGAGTTCTCTGGGTACCATAAAGTTGCTCCTAAATGGGCTTTACACTATAGCGTTGCCTATACTGGCTGGAGTGAATTTAAAGAATTAACCGCCTATAGAAAAAGTGATGGCGAACAGTTATTCCATAAACCTGAGCACTTTAAAGATGCTTGGCGTTTAGCACTCGGTACCACCTATTTTTATGATGATAACTGGACATTCCGTACCGGTATTGCCTACGACCAAACACCTGTACGTTCAGATTACCGTTCTATTTCTATCCCTGACCAAGACCGTTACTGGTTAAGTGCAGGTACAACGTATGCATTTAATGAAAATGCATCTGTTGATGTGGGTATTTCTTATATGCACGGTAAAAAAGTAAATATTAAAGAAAGATTAAGTGAAGATGTTCCTGAAAGTATCCTCCCAGCATATCATTTCAAATCTGAAGGTTCTGCTTGGTTATACGGTGTAAACTTCAACTATACGTTCTAATTAATCGAATTTTTAAGTATCAGGGAGTTCTCTCCCTGGTACTACTATCAATGTCAATTGCCCCATCCCACTAATTTTCAAAACTTAACATAAATTTTCTTGACCCTCACCTGCATCATATGTAAATTAAATGTTAAGAACATGAGTTCACCTCATCATTTCTTTATAAAATACGCACTATCGCATTTTTAAGATAAATCGCTTTAGATTTCATTAGATTATCATTCATTCTCTGAATGTTCTTATTTGCAAGCACAACCCAATAGCATATTTTATACTGATGATATCCGCTAATATATATGGCTTTTCATCAAACTGTATTAATCACGCTATATTCTATTATTGGCTACGGCCGCGAAGGCATGTAAAAGAGGCAACAATGACTAAAACTTAGGAGGCTGTATGGGAACACTGTTTACTGTCGGTTTTATTGGTGTATTAGGGGTAATAGCCTTAATTGACACCGTCTCTCAACGAGGAAAGCGAGACAATGATTAGCTTTTTATTTATCACTCTCTAGTATCATTCGTATACAAGAGAGTGATAAACCTTCCAAAACAATTCAATTTACTAATCTATCGAATCAAGCTGGTCTTCAATCGCTGCCGCATTTGGGTTTTCTGTTGCTTTTAACGCGCCACCACTTGATAAAAAGTCATTACGTTGGAAATAGGCTTCTCGCATCATTAAGTACGGGTCTGAAGAGTTCTTCAATAATCCATCTGAATCTAATAGCCTTGCTCGGGTTTCAATTCCTTCCAGTGCCCATTTACCCGCGGACATCCAGAATGTGAGATAGCTTAGCATTGGATATAAATCATCAACTAAGTCCCCCCCTTGTTCCCTCGGTGTTGCACTGCCATACCCCGGTAACACCACATAAGGACCATAGCCCACATCGTAATAGCCTAAGGTATTACCAAAACGTTTTGGCTCTTCTTTCGCTAATTGAGGGTTTGCCATTGTCGCCACATCAATGAGCCCCCCCATACCGAAGACAGTATTAAGGAAGAAGCGGTTAAAATGTTTGAAACCTTGAGTCACTTCCCCACGCAGAAAGCTATTTAACATACTTGCAGGTTCTTCAAGGTTAACAAAAAAATTGGTTAATCCATTACGGGCAGGCATCGGGACATAATCATTCCAAGCAACAGCAACTGGCCTCAAGACATAAGGGTCAAGGACGTTATAGTTGAAATTAAACATTGCTCGGTTGAACCCTTCTAATGGGTCCGAACGTTCATGTGTTTCTGGATCAATGCTACTTGCACAACCTGCAATTAACACCCCTGCCAGAAAAACGCCCGTCATGCGAAACTTCATAACACTTCTCCATTCCCTGTACCGTCCTACTGCGGTACTTTTCCACTGTAATAACTGCTTTGCTTATAGTAAGGCGAAAAAAAGAATTATGTTAATCCTTTTGAGTTATTCGATTATCTTAAAGGCTAATTATACGCCATTTAATAATATTCTTATTATAAGAAAATTGAACAGTTAGTACAAAATAGAAATGCGCCCACCCAACCATAAAGATGATAATCACCCTATTTTCGAATGGAAAACAGTCAAATAAATATTTATGGAAGATAAATTCGATTATTTGTCCGTAACAACTTGATTCAATTAGACCTGAACAGTAAAATGCTTTCGCTATCGTAATTACGACTCCAAAAGTCCCCTTAGTTAAATGGATATAACGAGCCCCTCCTAAGGGCTAGTTGCAGGTTCGATTCCTGCAGGGGACACCATTACCACGTCTAAATACTTCCAATTTTTCAAATAAAAACAACAAATTAATTATTTTGACTTCCAAGAAGATCTAGTAACTTCTAGTGGGGTCTAAGTACTCATGTGTATAGTACTGTGAATAGTACTGTGTATAGGTCTAGGTTCGATAAAAAAACTATACACATTATGCTGCTCACTGATATCCAAATTCGTAAAGCTAAGTCTAAAATGATTTCATTTGGTGTGTATGGACAAATTTCTTTAGCCGATGCCAGAAGAAAAAGAGATGAAGCAAAAAGGCAGTTTTCAGATGGTATAGACCCAAGTGATGCGCGCAAATCGGAAAAGATCACACAAAAATACGCTGCTGGAAATACGTTTAAAGCGGTTGCAATGGAATGGCACTCATCAAAATGCTCTACATGGTCAAAAGGCTATGCGAGCGAAATATTGCGTTGTTTTGAAAATGATGTTTTTCCTTTCACACGAAATAAAGTTCTCAACCACGTAAAATTCACTACACCGCACCCGCCTGCACAATTTGGATCATAAAATTATTTCAGTTTCAAAGTGAAGTACATTTAGTGAATAAATTTATAATTATTTGAATATAAATAGTTTTTTTATTTTATGTGAGATTTTTACTTAAGAGTATGAGTCGCATAAAAACTGAAAAACTAAACTATTAGCCTCACTACCCAACTAAATTATTTGTACATTGCTTCATTTATCGTGCCAGATACGTTATCTAGGTCAATACAATTGAATGTCAGTGTTCTATCCGCCATCAACACCCTAATAGAATATAACTTCTCCATTGAAGCCCCTATTTTCTGTGGATATGCAGCGTATGGTGTCAACTGTTCTTTTTGCCACTCTTTGCAAGTGTTGAAATCACCTAACTCTTTTACTTTTATAAGCTGCTTATAAGGGCGTACTATTTCTGGCTTTTTATTGTTAGCTGACATCGCCTGTAGCTCATCCAAGCTATATGTCGTCGCCATTAAAGGCGACTGAAAACACATAAATAATATAACCACTAAGGCTCTTTTCATCTCAGCATCCCATCAATTAATTTCAGTCATGTTAACTTAACGGGTGTGCTAATTGAAGCAAACAAAAAATACCTACGCTAATTCAGTTTTAGTGAGATAATGCCTTTCCATGCCTTTCTCTGGGAAATCAGGCAATGACATTTGTTTCACATATCCTAATTTTTCATAAAATGGCAAGGCTTGAAAACTGAAGGTGTCAACTAAGCTATGAATACAACCTAGTTTAATTGCTTCCCGTTCAGCAGCCTTCATCAATTTACTGCCTAATCCCATTTTTCTGGCGTCCTCACTTACCCATAAAAAATCGATACAAAGCCAATTCGCCTTGACAGAAGCCAGTAATCCTCCAAGCATAACACCAGAATCATTTTTAAAATAAACGCCTAGCTCACCAAAACGTTCTGCACTCAAATATTGGATATTAAAACTACGTAACCCTGCAAGGAGTTCTTCTTTATCTTCAGTGGTGATTTCATGTGCAACAATAATATTCATTCGATGCTCTGCTGATACTCTGCTAATACTCGGCTAATAACGTGTTATTTCAAACATATTTACTTTGATAAGAAAACAGTAAAATAGGAGAGGATTGAATATGCTATTTTAAAATACATCAGTTTCTATAATTTGGGTAATTAAAGCCGTTACAGACAATACCAATGAAGATTTGATCATTTGCTGAAAACGGTGTTTTTGTAATTCAATTAATTGGTTATCGACAAGATCCTCTGGTTGATTGAATCTCATCATTTCTGGTAAAGGTTCCATACAATGGAGCATTTTAATACTGCCTAAAATTTCATCATCCGTAAAATTTATATTTAAATCCTCTGCCGATAACGATTCGTTTAAAGCAAGAAATAATTCTATATCTTCATAGGTTTCGCGAGAAATAGCCCCTAATGCAAATAGGAGTTTCAAACGAACTGATAACTCCCCTAATGGCCCATTTCCAGTTAAAAGTGGTTCAACGGCATACTTTACCGCATAATCATCCTTTCTAAAAACTTTTAACATTAATTTATCAATAGCTTGTGAAATTAAAACAACGACTTCTTGAACAAACAAATATACTTCTGGCCGTTGATTTAACCGCTCAAGGATCTGATTTTCAATGTTTTGTTTATTTTCCATATTAGCTTCTTTTATCACTTTACAGCTATACTACTTACTATCATACAGTAGATAGCCATAAAGTGACTGAACCTCAGTTAATCAATCTATTATCCGTAATATCACTTGTTACTCAATATCAATAACTGGTATTGGGAACTAATTCTATCAACAACCTCGGGATATTTCTCTAACCCACAAAGCTCAACAACCGCTTGATATATACCTTTATCAGCTATTAACTTTGCCATTTCATTTGCTTGAGGATCGGCTTCACATCTGAAATGCAATGCGGCAGCAATTCCTATGATCAGATTTTCATTTGGTAATTGATATTCTAATGTGCCTAGCAAAGGCTTAATTAAGCGATCATTAGAACTTAACTTTCTTATAGGCTGTCGCCCAACTCGACTAACATCATCTTTTAAATATGGGTTTGCAAAGCGACTTAGTATTTTATCTATGTATTGATTATGTATTTGTGAATCAAAACCATAACGTTGAATTAAAACTTGTCCACTTTCTTGCATAGCCGATTTAACAACAGTATAGATCCTCAAATCTCCAATTGCCTCGCTAATTGTCTGGTATCCATATCGCTGCCCTAAATACGCTGTCATTGCATGACCTGTATTTAATGTAAATAGTTTACGTTCAACAAATGCCATTAGATTGTTCGTCAATTCCATTCCATCGATAATAGGAATATCACCAACAAATTGTGTTCGGTCAACAATCCACTCGCTAAAGGATTCGACAGTAACATCAAGTGGGTCATCATTCGCTGCATCCATCGGAGGAACGATCCGGTCAACTGCGGAGTCTACAAAACCAATATGTTGGTCAACCCATTGATGTAATTCTTCCGGCAAATGAACCAACACATGTTGTTTTAATTGGCTAGTTCCCCTTACCATATTTTCACATGCAATTATATTGAGTGGCTGGTTATTTCCCTGCGATTTTCTATAAACTATGCCTTTAGCTATGGTTGACGCTATTTTTTCAAGTACTTGTGGCCCGACAGCAGTTGTAAGCATATCCGCTGTTGCAATAAACTCTATCGTTTTAGGGTCATTACTATTAACAGCGTGAATGTGTTGGACTTTCTCAATACGATTTTCCTGACCAACCACGTGAACATTATAAGATTGCTGATGCGCGAGTTGGTCAATTAATGGCTGATTAACATCCGTAAAAGTCACTTGTGAATTTGCGTCTGCTAATAATTTACCAATAAACCCACGGCCTATATTTCCTGCACCAAAGTGAATGACTTTCATTATTATTCTCCTTATGCTGCACTTTGAGACGCTAAAATTTCGAGTACTTCCTGAACATCTTGGGTTTCACATAAACGCTCAATAACCCCATCTTCATCTAAAGCGGAAGTAATTCGTGTGATAACTTCAATGTGCTCATTATTTTGTGCGGCAATACCAATAACTAGGCGGGCAATTTCATCGGGTTCTTCACCAAATTGTACGCCTTCGGGGTATTGGCAAATAACAATGCCGGTTTTTAATACGCGGTCTTTGGCTTCTATCGTTCCGTGAGGTACCGCAATAGACTCGCCAAGATATGTGGGAGTTAGTTTTTCGCGAGCTAACATCGCCTCAATATAGTCAGGCTCAACATAGCCACCCTCAACTAATTTTTGCCCCGCAAATTGGATGGCTTGCGTTTTATTCTGTGCAGATAGGTTTAAATGAATATGCTTTGCACTCAATGTAAATATCGCATCATCATAATTTTCTATTTCATAGGATTCATCATTTGCTGCAATAATCGTTTGCTTAATCAGTCGTCCGTCATTCGCAGCTTTAGGATTTTTTTTAGCTATTAAATTGGTGACTAGATCATTATACGTTTGGCTATCTAAGAAGTTTGTTAAAGAAATATGCATTGCATTTGGCGCAAATGACTGTGCCCTTTGTGTTAGATCTCTATGAGTAATAACAATATCAACGTTATCTGGCAGGTCGTTAATTGCCATATTAGTGACGGTAATATCGATTAAACCTGCATCTCGTACTTTTTTGGCTAATACCCCGGCCCCCATTGCACTTGACCCCATGCCTGCATCGCAAGCAACAATAATGTTGCGCACTTGAGCTAAATTGATAGAGGTATCTTTATTGGTTGAGCTTGTTGCTGATGACTTTGATTGCGTTTTCATATTGCGCATTTTTTTCGTCGCACTTTCGAGCTCATCATCATCGCCAATTCGTGTTCGTTTTAATAAAAGCACTGAAACGATAAAAGAAACAGCTGTAGCACTTGTGACTGATAAAATAACGCCAATAAGTGATGATTTAGGGGTCATCAGTAGAACTGCAAATATTGAACCTGGTGATGCAGGAGAGACTAAGCCCGCATGAAAAAGGTTCATCACAAATACCCCTGTCATCCCTCCAAGAATTACAGCAAGAATTAATCGAGGATTCATTAAAACATACGGGAAATAAATTTCATGGATACCGCCAAAAAAGTGAATAATTGCTGCCCCTGGTGCAGATTGCTTGGCATTACCTTTACCAAAAAACATATAAGCGAGTAAAACGCCTAAACCTGGTCCAGGGTTTGCTTCAATTAAGAAAAAAATGGAGGAACCTGTTTCAGATGCTTGCTGAATACCTAACGGTGAAAAAATACCGTGATTAATAGCATTATTGAGAAATAAGATTTTTGCAGGTTCAACAAAAATAGACGTGAGTGGAAGTAAGTTATTCTCCACCATCACGTTCACACCAGCCGCTAATATTTTGGATAACCCTGCAACAAGAGGACCTATCGCTAAATAAGCCAAAATAGCTAATAACATGCCGATAATGCCGGATGAAAAATTATTCACTAACATTTCAAAACCCGTTTTAACTTTGCCTTCGATCCACAAATCAAAACGTTTTATTGCATATCCGCCTAATGGGCCAGCAATCATTGCCCCCATAAACATCGGCATGTCAGCACCAACAATGACCCCCATTGTTGTTATTGCACCAACTATTCCACCCCGCTCTCCACCGACCAAACGGCCACCGGTATAACCGATTAATAGAGGGAGTAAATAGGTGATCATAGGACCAACAAGTTGAGCTAATGTCTCATTAGGCCACCAGCCCGTTGGGATAAATAACGCGGTAATTAATCCCCAAGCGATGAAAGCACCGATATTAGGCATAACCATATTACTGAGGAAACGCCCAAAATTCTGTACCTTTAATTTGATATTTGATGTTACCATGATAGAACCCCGTGGTACGAGAATGATAAAGTTGTAACGTTATCGCCAAATAACGTCTGTGATTTTTTCAACTCTTTCACTCTAGCATGAGCTTTATCAGATCCGCACCACGTGGGCCTTTATGTGAACAAGATCACTATTACCCCCCGGCTCACCCCACCTTTATATTGATGAAGATCACATAAAATTCATGTCACTAAATTACATTGCTCTTTTTTTACACAAAAAAACCATTTTTAGTGACATTAGTCACAGTTTAAAACTCGTTATTTATCTTAGATTAGTGATGAGCATCACAATTTATTTTCTATTTATCTTTTTTATCCTGTGGACTAATGTCAATTATCCAACTGTACAAGTCTCTTTTTATATTTTGTAATAAAATTACTAAACGTACTTTCTTCATTTTTCTTTGCATGCTGCAATAAATCACATTATCGTCTTTCGTAGTCAATGCCTGTTATTGCTATTTGAAAACTTCATTTTCTATTTCATTATTATCATCATCTTTTTGCGATAATCTTAAATTGAATTAACGACAACGTATTATTATCAATACATTATTTAACCTTGCTTCGTCTGGTCTTCACCGATAAATTACCTCTAATTTTCTTAATTAAAATGTGAATATCATGACGTCAACCGTTATTGTTTTTCTTTTGGTTTATATTGCGATGGGCTTTGGTAAGCTACCCGGCTTCAAAGTTGATAGAACTGGCGCTGCGGTTATTGGTGCCCTAGCTATGATGGCTATTGGTAGTATTACCCCTCCCCATGCATGGAATGCTATCGATTACCGAACGATTGGGATGTTATTCGGGCTTATGGTCGTTTCTGCTTCTTTTGTTGTGTCTGGTTTTTATAGCTGGACCGCAAATAAAGTCGCAATGCTAAAAGTTTCGCCCCCTATATTACTCGCTGTTTTAATTCTTGTTGGTGGCTTTCTTTCCGCATTGCTCACTAATGATGTTGTTGTTGTCGCGATGACTCCATTATTAGTATCAATTAGTTTATCTCGCGGTTTAAACCCAATTCCTTTTTTACTTGGCTTTTGTTTCGCAGCGAATAACGGGGCCGCAGGTTCATTAATTGGTAGCCCACAAAATATGATCGCAGCACAAGGGCTTGATATCTCGTTTGTTGGCTTATTACAGGCATCAGCAATACCAGCCCTGCTTTCCTTACCATTAACATGGTTAGTACTCGTTTGGTTATATCGTCATCGTTGGTATTTGACTAAAGAAAATACGCTCTCAACTCCCCCTAAATCAACCCAAGAAACATTAGATGTCTGGGAGACAGCAAAAGCGGGTGTCATTACTTTCGCAGTCATCATTACCTTTATTGTGACTGATATTCCTAAAGAACTTATTGCATTAACGGCTGCTGGATTTTTATTATTAAATCGATCTATTGCCTCGAGTGATATGCTTAAACTCGTTGATGGTAATCTTTTATTACTCATCATGGGGCTATTTGTTGTCAATGCCGCTTTTGCCGCCACAGGACTACCTCAGCAATTATTAACTGATTTGCGAAACTACGGTGTGGAACTCAATAACCCATTAGCCCTATTTTTAGTGACAGGCGTCCTAAGTACTATCGTTGGAAACAACCCTTCAGTCATGCTACTCGTCCCCTTCTTAACACCTGAAGGCAATGCCGATTCGTTAGGCGCTGCTCTCGTATTGGGTTCTGGTTTTTCAAGTAACTTACTGGTCTTCGGTAGCCTTGCTGGCATTATCGTCGTTGAGCAATCAGCGGCATATGGCGTAAAAATTTCTTTCGGTGAGTTCTCTAAATCAGGGGGAATTGTCGCGCTATTGTGTATGCTATTAGCCGCTGCTTGGATTTTACTTGCGTTATAGTCGTTTTAACCAATCTGCTATCACACTGGCAGATTGGTTATCATTATATTTCCTATGGCAATATCGCAAAAGAACGAACAGGAAAACCACTGGCATTATTTGGTTTAGCGACGATATTAAAAATTACCGCGCCACGTGTAGGCACTTGGTCTAAATTAGCAAGTAATTCAACTTGGTATGTATCTTGTTCTAATACGTAATACTCACCGAGTAATGCATTATTTTTTCGAAAATCTTTTGCAGCATCAGTATCAAATGTTTCATGTCCAATCGCTTTTATACCGCGTTCTTCAAATAAAAATTTGAGTGCGTCCATTCCCCAACCCGGTATTTGGTTATTGCCCTCATCATCTTTATTATCCATAAGCTCTTGTGATGGCCAACGCTTACTCCAATCCGTACGTAATGCAACAAAACTCCCTGATTCAATTCGACCATTTTTCGCTTCAAAATTAAGGATATCATCGAGAGAAAATGCAAAGTTAGGATCTTCTTTGGCCCTTTCTGACTGGTCAATAACAATCAGTGGCAGAACAAGTTCTTTTAATTCGAGCTCATGTAAATAACGTTTCCCTTCAACGAAATGACAAGGAGCATCAATATGGGTGCCATATTGCCCTGGAAATGTAAATTGCTGTGCAAAGAAACCTTCTGGATAGCCAAATAATGTTTTAAATTCGGCAGAGTCAAACATAAAAAAATGCGGTGAGTCTTTATCGAAGCTATGTGTCAAATCAACCCATTTTTTAGATTTTATTACATTAAATGCATCTATTAATTCATTGCTCATATTTTCCCCTGTCAGTTCTATTGTCTAAATAAACTTATCTACAGACTATTTTTATAATGCCTTTCCTAACCTATTAAATAACGAAAAAACATTCTGTTGTCTACAAATTCAACACGAATCTTTTTCATATTAAATCAGTAAGATATTTAATTTATATAGAAAAAACCACTAATTAATAAAAATTAGTGGTCAACGTAATAATCAGAATAAAAAATAGACTAGGATTTTATTTAGGATATTTGTTCCAGCTGTCAGGTTCAATAAAACCATCATAAATACGCTGCGAACGAATATAATCTGCGTACTCTTTAGACTCAAAAGCTTCTTTCAAATCTTTTGCCCACTGAGCATCTAAATCTTTTTGCATAACAGTCACAATAACGCGATGCTCTAGCGGTGAATTTTCTACAACTAAACCATCAGCAATACGTTGGCCAGCACTTGCCACATAGTTACCATTCACAACAACAAAATCAACATCATCTAATAATCGCAACCCTTGTGCCGCATCGGTTTCTCGAATATCTAAGTTATATTCATTTGGGGAGATATCATTAACACTAAAACTTAATGTACTCACATCTGGATTAATTTTTATCCAACCTAACTTTTCCAAGATCCTCGCGCCACGCTCTGCATTAACGGGGTCATTAGATAACGCAACAATCATACCGTCTTTCACTTCATCCAGTGTTTTATGTTTATTTGACCGCAGACTTTGAGGCGCACTCGGTGAGTCTGTCAATGCCACCATATTAATATTATTTTTTTTGTTATAAGCCTCCATATAGGCACGGCTTTGATTTACAGAAGCATCAATAGAGCCTTCTTCAAAAGCAGGATTTATTTGTCTATTCTGTGAAAATTGGCGCAAATTAACGGTATAACCTTTTTTCTCTAAAATCGGTACGATACCTTTGTCTACTTGGTCAATATAATTGCCAACACCAAAACCTATTGTAATTTGTTTTTTATTAGGATTATCTTTTTCACTATTATCGCCACACCCAGCCAGCACCGCTAAAGCAGTAGTAATTAAAGATAAATTTATTAATTTTTGTTTTAACATAGATAACAGCCCTGTAAAGATATTTTAGGCAGTATAATCATAATTAGAGAGTACAACTTAGACTATATCGTTATAACTTAATACTAAAGTAATATAAGAGTGGCATTTGATTCCTTTTGGTTATAAGCATATAACAAACAGATCGTTCGATTAGTGATGTGATTGATATGTAATGAAGGAGATAAAAAACATTTAAAAAAAGTGAGTTGCTTTATGACTATTTCCTATAATGATGTAATTAATTCTTTAACTAATTTAACACCAGATTCCAGCCTAGCTAAAATTCGCCATGAACGCGCGGTGGCGACTAAAAATACTCAAGCCGTATTTGAAGCCATTTTTTCTGCACCATCGACACTTCTCACAAATAATGTGAAATATTATTTTGCCTATGAAGTTGCAAAAATGACAGGAAGTCCCCGCCTAGCTGAATTTTATTTTCAATTAATAAACTCAATGCCTGATGAACCTCTTAGCAAACCACTGGCTACAGCAAAAGAATATCTGCAAGTTTTAACACAATCACCTAAAGATACCCATTACCAATTAATTGCTGCGTTAGCTGAACAAGGTTGGCAAGAAAGTGACATCATTTTACTTGCTCAATTAATAACTTATGTCACCTATCAAGCTCGGCTAATCGAAGGGGTTCTGTTACTGACGAATAGTAGTCATCTTACACATAACTCACCTAAAGTTGTGGCTGGTAAATGGAACCACCAACCATTAACCCGCAAAGGAAAACCTTCACCAACGGCTTTTACACAAGATAATTTAGGATGGGAAGCTTGGATTTCAGCAAGGGATGCAAAAACGCTATCCGTTGAAGAAGCCCAAGTCATGAAAAAATTTGGTCAATTAAACTCTGAATATTTTTTACTGCTCGCCCATCAAAGTAAAATTTTAGAGTTACGAACTTTAGTTGACCGAGGCGTGTTTTATACCTCAGAAGGGTTACCTCGCTGGGAACGTGAATTTGCTGCGGCCGTAACTAGCAAAGTTAATGGCTGCATATACTGCGCTTCTGTACATGCTAGAAAAGCCAGTCAGTATGCAAAAGAACGACGTGCTGATGTTGATAAATTACTAGCAACTGCGACGGGTTCAGTACTTGCTGAAGGTTTTGATGACAGACTCCTAGCCATCACAGATTTAGTCGCCTCTTTATCTGCAACCCCCATCCAAGCCACACCATCACAAATTAAAGAGTTACAAAACTTGGGTTTATCTGAACTTGAATTACTTGACTTAGTTCAATCAACGGCCTTCTTTTCATGGGCGAACCGCTTAATGTTATCGCTGGGTGAGCCCTTTGAAATAGTAGAGGATAAGGAGTAATTCAATGGAACTGATTATGGGTTTAGAGGCATTAGAAGCGCAAATAAAACAAGATTTGCAGTATTTAAATTTACCAATAACGTCTTGGTCATTATCAAAAAATAACCCTGAAAACCAAATTATTGATGTCGCTATCATTGGTGCGGGTATGTCAGGAATTACAGCCGCATTCGCTCTGAAATTACGAGGTATCAATGCAATTGTTTTCGACCAAGCCCCTGCTGGCAAAGAAGGCCCATGGCAAAGCCCTGCATTAATGGAAACATTGCGTTCCCCAAAACATGTGGTTGGCCCTGCGCTTGCATCCCCCTCTTTAACTTTTCAAGCTTGGTTTAAAGCCCAGTTTGGCATTCAAAAATGGGATGAACTCGATAAAATTCCACGTTTGCAGTGGGGAGAATATCTGCAATGGTATAAAACCATGACAGAACCCTATGTACTTAATCAATACCAATTAGTCGATGTGCAATTAAACGATAGCTACCGTGAATTAATTTTTGACACTCCTAACGGTACCGTCAGGTATCAAGCGCAACATGTTATTTTATCGACGGGTATGGAGTCTTTTAGTGAAGCTAATATCCCTAGTTTTATGAATGATATCCCAACGACCTATTGGGAACATTCATATGCAGGTACTGACTATCGTCGTTTTAAAGGCTTAGACATTGGTGTTGTTGGTTATAGTGCCGGTGCGATGGATAGTTCAGCAACGGCATTAGAAAATGGTGCTAATTCAGTTGAGATTTTGATCCGCGCTAGCGACATGCCCCGAGTAAATCGAGGAAAAGTTGCTGGAAGTGCAGGATTTACCAATGCGTATACCTATTTTACAGATGCTCAGAAGTGGCATTACACTGATTATGTTGCCAAAGCCAAAACGCCAGCTCCTCATGGCAGCACGTTGAGAGTTTCTCGCCATAAAAATGCTTATTTCAATTTCAATACCCAAGTTAAATTTATTGAATTGAAAAATAAAAAATTGCATGTCACAACAACAACAGACAAATTCGTATTAGATTATTTAATCTTAGCAACTGGCTATCGGATTAATTGGGCCAAACACAGCGCTTTTCATCAATTATCTCCGCTAGTTAAAACATGGGGGGATGCATACACGCCATCCATTCATGAAGAAAATGCAGAGTTAGCTTCACACCCTTATTTAGGTAATCATTTTGAATTTCAAGCTAAAAACAAGTCAGATACATTAAAAATCAATCAGTTATATTGTTTTAACTTAAGTGCATCGCTCAGTATGGGCCCGGTCATAGGGTTAATCCCTGGAACGAATATTGGGGCAGAACGATTGGCTGACCATATTGCAGCTCAATTGTACCTAAGCTACCAAGAGCAACACCTTGAGCAAGTTAAAACTAGCCAAGAAGCTGAATTATTGGGGGATGAGTGGCAACCCGCTGTACCGCCTTCAGAACGTGTGCAATTAGCTGATAGTGTAGAGTAGATTATGATTACCTTTCAAAACATTCAAAAAGTTTATGAAAAAGATGGGCAGTCTTTAGTTGCATTGCAAGACATTAATTTGCATATCAATAAAGGTGATATCTTTGGGTTTATTGGTTATAGCGGGGCTGGTAAAAGCTCACTGATCCGTTTGGTTAATCAATTAGAAAAGCCAACCAGTGGTGCCGTTATTATCAATGGCCAAAATATTGCTGAGCATACCCCAGCAGAAACGCGCTCACATAAAAAAAGCATCGGTATGATTTTTCAGCATTTCAATTTGCTAGAAACGAAAACTGTTGCTCAAAATATTGCGATGCCCTTATTACTCTCAGGTGTCAATAAACAAGAAATCAATCAGCGAGTTGATAGCATTCTTGAATATGTCGAGCTTAGTGATAAAAAAAACCAATACCCAGGGCAGTTATCTGGTGGGCAAAAGCAGCGTGTGGGTATTGCGCGTGCCTTGATCAACAACCCACAAATTTTATTATGTGATGAGGCCACTTCAGCACTCGACCCGCAAACAACGCGCTCAATTTTGCAATTACTAAAAAAGATCAACCAAGAGCAGCATATTACTATTTTGCTAGTTACTCACGAAATGGAAGTTATTGAGCAAATTTGTAACCGTGTTGCTGTTATGGGGTCTGGCAAAATTGTCGAAGAAGGAACTGTACTTGATATTTTTGCCAACCCACGCCATGACACAACCAAGAAATTTGTAGGAACCGTATTAAACGAAGAAATTCCAGAACGCGTTCTGCATAACTTAGAACATCAACAAGATGTTTATCGTCTTGAATTTTTAGGGGCTTCCGCACAACAACCTGTCGTTAATGAGTTAATACTCAAAGAAATTGTCAAAATAAATATCTTATTTGCCAATATGAAAGAGATCAGTGGTGTCGTGCTGGGCAGTATGTTTGTCCAATTTATTGGTGATAAAGAAAAAATTGATGAAGCCGTCTCTTTTCTTCGCCAACGCGGAGTTGCAGTCAATCCGGGGGCACTATGACACAATTATTCGAAACCGCTTTAACGGCGAAACAGTTTTTATTAGCGATGTCAGAAACCTTTACGATGGTCAGCATTGCGCTCGTATTAGGTTCTATATTTGGGATCCTATTAGGTATCGTACTTGTTGTAACGAGGCCAGAGGGTATTTGGGAAAATAAATGTATTTATCGCATTGTGAACCCGATAATTAATATTATTCGTTCATTGCCTTTTATCATCTTATTAGTTGCGATGATCCCCCTTACACGCTTTATGGTAGGAACCTCAATAGGAACAACTGCAGCAATTGTGCCATTAGTGATTTTTATTGCCCCCTATACTGCACGTTTAGTTGAAAACTCATTACTCAGTGTACATTCAGGTATTATTGAAGCGGCTGATTCTATGGGAGCAACAAATTGGCAAATTGTTTGGCACTTTATTTTACCTGAAGCGAAATCATCATTAATTCTAAGTTTAACCGCTGCCAGCATTACTTTAGTTGGTGCAACCGCAATGGCAGGAGCCGTTGGTGGTGGAGGTGTCGGTGACTTAGCACTAAACTACGGCTACCAGCGTTTTGATAATGTTGCAATGGCTATCACCGTTGTTACATTAGTAATTATCGTACAAGGCATGCAATTTATTGGTGACTATTTAGCGAAAAAAGCGCGCTTCCATTAGTCATTAGTTTCGTGGAAAAGGTCGAAAATATATTCGGCCTTCTCTCTTTTACCTTACTTTATAAGTGTCGATTATCCCCCTTAAGACTTGTGGCGAGCCCCAACACCATAATTATCGTTAATAGAAAAAATTAACAATAAAACTCACTCTAGTGCTTACTTATTCATATCTATCAATTTTTTACGTGTTTTAACGCTTTTTTATAGTGAGAAATGCGATAAATAATCAAATTATTTAAATTTATTTATATTATAATCATGTAGATATATATTTTAATGGATGTTATCCGCTTTTCGCTAAAATAATCTATTCTCAATGTATATTTAGTCGTCTTGCTATTTTGTTGTTTTTGCTTTCTACGCGCGCTTTACGATGCATCGTCAGCGTTTTATTCACTTACAGATTAAACTGATTATGCCAACTATTGAACAGCTCATTTTATTGATTTCTATACTCATTCTTTTGGGAATTTTCTCTAGCAAACTGTCCGCTAGGCTCGGTTTACCCATGCTTGTCATGTTTTTATTTGTTGGCATGCTAGCGGGTGAAGATGGGATAGGTAAGATTACGTTTGATAACGTTAATGTTTCGTATGCCGTTGGCTCTCTCGCGCTTGCTTTAATTTTATTTGATGGGGGTCTACAAACATCAGTAAAATCTATTCGTCTAGTTTGGAAACCGTCTTTTACACTAGCAACGCTAGGCGTTCTTGTAACCGCTGGGGTGACTGGTCTCGCGGCTGCTTATATCCTCGACGTCCCTCTTCTGGAAGGGCTATTACTAGGCGCTATCGTCGGTTCTACCGATGCTGCCGCCGTCTTTTCCTTACTGCGCAACGCGGGGATCTATTTAAATGAACGCCTGCAATCGACGTTAGAAATAGAAAGCGCAACCAATGACCCGACAGCCATATTCTTAACTGTTGGCTTATTACAACTCTTAATGAATCCACAAGCTTCAGGTAGTGAATTAATTCTGTTATTTTTTAGTCAAATGGGGATAGGTACAGTTGTTGGCTTAAGTGTTGGCTGGGTTTCAGTCAAAATTATCAATAAGATTAAACTAATCGCAACTGGGTTGTATCCTGTGCTTGTCGCTGCTTGTGGGTTGCTTTCTTTTGGACTCGCGAGTAATTTAGAAGGTAGTGGCTTCTTATCTATTTTTGTTACTGGTGTGGTGATTGGTAACCATCGGTTTGTTTTTCAACGCAATACATTTTTGTTTCATGATGGATTAGCATGGCTAAGCCAAATTATCATGTTTGTTATGTTAGGGCTACTTGTCAACCCAAGTTCTCTAATTGAAGTCTGGCTTGAGGGTTTAATTATTGCTCTTGTCTTAACGTTTATCGCAAGGCCATTAGCTGTAATACCGGTTCTAAAATTATTTGGTTTCCCTAAACCTGAAATTACATTAATTTCTTGGGTAGGATTACGTGGCTCTGTCCCTATTATTCTCGCCATTTTCCCATTTATCTATGGTTTACCTAATGCCCATCTGATTTTTGACGTGGTTTTCTTTGTGGTATTAATTTCAGCAACATTACAAGGTTCAACCTTACCTTATGTTGCACGTAAATTAAATTTAATGCAGCCACCGCCATTGATCCCTGCAGCAACGTTAGATATTACCGCGGTAGACCAAATAGATGCAGATTTAGTGGAATATACATTAGGTGAGGATTGCGCTGTAGTAGGTCGTCGATTATCACAACTTGCATTACCTGACCAAACTGTCATTGCTATGATCACGCGAGAAAAAAGTGTTTTACCGCCAAGGGGGTCAACTACGCTTCATGCTGATGATCATTTATTTGTTGTTCTTAAACCTGAAAATCGTATTTTTCTTGAACATCTATTTTCAGAAAAAAACATCTCTGAAAACACGCCTATTGAACTACCCGATACCGGGTTAAGTTTAAAAGGAACGACTCGGTTAAATGAGATCCACTCATCTTATGGTATCCAAATTGATAATGGTGATGAAAGAACCCTTAACCAATTTATTTATGCTTCTATATCGGAACCTTTACAAGATACCGTCATGAAATTAGAACAACTGCAATTAAAAATTGGAGAAATGATAGGCACACGCATCATAACCGTAATATTAGAACCTATTAAAGCGCAGGAAGGTTAATTACACATAAATGTGCTAGAGATAATGACTCTAATGTTAAGTAATAATTAGTTCAAAGATACAAAAATAAAAGCCCTTTCGGGCTTTTATTTGTTCTTTTATGAAACCTAGGATAATAATAGATATTGTCTTATTTAAACTATAAACAGCAAATGTATTTAATTTACGTTCCTAATTTAAACAGGTAAGAATGAGAGCTAATTATGTTTCATTCTGGGACAATATGGTTTATTCGGCTATATAAGGGTGTATGCAGAACTTTCAAACCCTTTATTAGCTGTGTCCTCATCTACTTGAGTATCCTCTTGTAGGACTTCACTAAAAAACTCACCCATGTTAACGTCTAAAACTTTTAGCACTCGAACAAGACAGTCTATATCAATACGATTAACACCACGCTCGTAACGAAATAGCTGCTGTTCACTTATATCTATCTCTTTAGCTAACTGAAAAACAGTAAAGCCTTGAGCTCTTCTAAGGGCTTTTATTTTTTGTCCAACTGCACAAGCGACAGGATATTTCGTGTTCATAAACATTCTCGCTTCAATTTATTATTAAGGAAATAAAAATTAACAGATAATTACCTGCATATTTTATTTTTTATATTTATGTGTATAACAGTGATAATGCTATAGACGATTCAGCATATATCGGAAAGAATGATATACTACCCTTATAATTAGTTTCAACTAGTCCTAAATTGACATTGCAACTATGTAACAAAGTATTTCATGCTATACATTATGCATTTAAAAGCAAAATAACACTTTAAAATCACTCAGTTACACCAAATATGTGTAATTTCATTTGATAGTAATCCAAAAGACACCCCTCCGCCCTCGGAATATTCATCTAAAAAAGACCCGCATGACCGATGTATAACCTAAAAATAAAGGAAATAAATAGAATTATTTAACACTGTAACAATATTAATGTTATTGATACAATTTAACATGGTCTGAAATGATAAAACCTGTATTCATGATACTTTTATGTAAAAAATAGTAAAAACAGTCAATTTTATCTCTAAAATTCTCTAATTTGACAAAATATCAGTACATTAAAAAACCAGCTAGTCTGTTACAATTAGTAAAATACTAAATTTTTAAAGTAGCAAAATATGGATTTATTATATTCAAGTACCAAACATAACAAAACCATAACGTTAAGAAAGCTTATTATTCATTTTACTAGATGAATATCACAAAATTATGAAAAATAATTTTCATCGACAATGCGTTTTTGATTTAACTGTTTTTTTGTTTTTTACTGTGTGCAAACTGACGTAAAACTTCAAAAACAAACAAAATCACAGGATTTATTGCTATATTATAGTATCTTACATTTACTATATAATAATATTCGTTTATAAAAAATTATATTTACTTTTTCTATCCCACACTCGATATTTATCCTCGCAGCTTTATTCTCTCATTTATACATAGTGAAATCATTATATTCTATAGCGTACCAAATATATCCTGCTAGTACCATATTGAAACTTAGATGTAAGTACTAAAGGACTTTTATAAGATACATTCTGAATTATTCTGCATATAAAGCGAGTGACGCGATCATTAATTTTTGCCCCTTTATCATGCTACTTAGAGAATGTAACTTACAAAACATGTGTATATTCGTTAGATTTAATCTGTAATAAAGTTATGTTTGATTTCTAATGACTTGAGATGGTGAG
>NZ_JAMPNU010000028.1:0-83728 GCF_028479505.1 Providencia sp. PROV205
TTAACTAATTTGCTTACAATTGAATACCCACTAATTAAAAATAATATTACTGGTCACAGTGATATCGCCCCTGGCCGTAAAACAGATCCTGGTCCATTCTTTGATTGGCTATATTATAAGAATAAGTTAAAGAATTATTAGTTTAATAATTATTAGCGGATAATATCCATATTAAAATTATCCGTTAATGCAATATAGATACATTTATTTTCACCTAATTCATCCTAAAACCCCAGCTTCTATTTTATTCTTGTTATTTATTGCGAAGCTGCTCGAAGAAAAATGCAACCTAACCTACATTTCAATAAACATTTACAAATTGCTTCGCACTCTCTTTTTTAACCTCTAATTTCAAATTAAAAATCTAATTATGATAAAGCCTCACTTAACAACGGAGGTTTTATTTATGAATCAACAAGGCTTTTCACTCATTGAAATTATGGTAGTCATTGCAATCATATCAATTTTAAGTGCTATTGCGATCCCTGGCTATCAAAGCTATATGCAAAAAGCAGCGATTACTGATGTGCTCCAAACCGTCATCCCTTATAAAAACAGTGTAGAAATATGTAGTTTTAACCGGGGTAGTTTATCACAATGCAACGGAGGCAATGATGATATCCCTACCAATATAACCGGGAGATATATTAGTAAAATAGAGGTTAAATCAGGCGTTATTACATTTTCCACAGATAAATCACTAGCAGGCTTAAAGGTTACATTGACACCAACCATTCCATCCTTAAATACTCCCTTTAATTGGGCAGTTGCTTGTGAAAACAAAAATAATATCAAATTAAAGTCATTGTGCGAAAAAACCTTTGTATTTTAATTGGAAATATACATATGAATATATCTAGAAACGATCAATTCATTTATAAAGAACTTAAGAGTCTATGTGATAGGAATTACATTATAATCATCGACTATAATCAAAAACGGTTATCTATAGCTGTAGTTAAAAAGCCGGATGATAATTTAATAGCCACATTAAAATTTATTGCCAGTGTCCCTGTATGCTATGACATTTGGCCGAAAGAAAAAATAGATCATTATTTCAATAATACAACACATGAAATAAAAGAGGAGGAGACACATTATCAACCAAAAGAACCCGAGCCATTAAATACTTCATCCCCTGCGATTAACTTTGTGGATGAATTACTAAAAACAGCGGTTCATAAACGTTCATCGGATATACACCTTGAACCGACTAAGCATGGGTTGAAAATTAGATTACGAGTCGATGGAAAACTATATTTTATTCCTTCTCCTCCTTATGAGATTAATAGTGAAGTTATTGCTCGTATAAAAATACTCGCAAAAATGAATATTGCGGAAAAAAGACTTCCACAAGATGGCCAAATGAGTTGGTACTTTGACGGGCAAAATTATAGCATTCGTCTTTCAAGTATTCCGACAATTCACGGTGAAAAATTAGTCCTACGTATTTTGAATACACAATTAAAATATTCTTTAGAGCACATAGGGATGTGCTCTTCCCTTCTTGATTCATTAAAAGAATATTTAAATCGACCACAAGGGCTAATCTTAGTTACAGGGCCCACAGGAAGCGGTAAAACAGTAACTCTTTATAGTTACTTAGAATATTTAAATCAGTCCTCAAGAAATATAACAACCATTGAGGACCCAATTGAAATTCCACTACAAGGGATCAATCAAACCCAAGTTAATGAAAAATACAAACTTAATTTTTCTTTTATTTTAAGAGCACTTCTGCGACAAGACCCGGATGTCATTATGATTGGTGAAATTCGTGATGAAGAAACAGCCAAAATAGCGACTAGAGCAGCTCAAACTGGCCATCTAGTTTTGTCGACATTACACACAAATTGTACATTCAGTGCAATAGAAAGAATGAATCAACTAGGGATAGAAAATAGCCAACTAAAATCTTGTCTCAAAATGGTCATTGCACAAAGATTGGTACGAAAACTTTGCCCTCACTGCAAAGAAGCAATACCTAAGAAAACCAAACTACATGCTAACCATATAATAAATGAATGGTCAGCAAAAGGGTGTGAACTCTGTTTTTCTGGTTTTATGGGGAGAACCGCAGTTTATGAATATATCGACCATAAAAGCATCTGTGAAATACTCACAAAGAATACACTTGAGAGTCCAAATAATTTTATTAGTCTTTTTAATGCAGGTATAGAACTTGTTGAAATGGGTGAAACAACTCTTCAAGAAATCTATTCCATTATCGGAAATGGAGTGAGTTAACATGTTTATTTATTCATATAGCGCCATTGATTTTAACGATCAACTAACACATAGTACGCTAATAGCGAAGAGTAAAAAGCAGGCTTTCATCAACATATCTGAAAGGAACTTAATTCCTATACACATAAAGCTAAAAACAATATTCACTTTAGACAAAAACAACATTAATTATAGAATTCATTTTTTTCATCAGTTATCTTTATTATCCTCATCCGGTATTAATCTTGTACAATGTTTGAAAATATTACAGACCAACTGCCAACTCCCCTTTTGGATTGATATTATTGAGAACTCAATAATTCATATTGAAAAAGGAGAAAAACTCTCACAGTACTTACAAAAATACCCAATAATCTTTGATAACACAGTAATAAGTATTATTACCATTGCAGAAAAAACAGGTCAATATGAGGAAAGCTTTAGTACAATCAACAAAATTTTAGAGCATAATAATAGAACATCACTACTTATCAACAAGTCAATACGATACCCAATAATCCTTTCTGTATTCTCAATAATATTATTATTCATTATGATGTTCTATGTCGTCCCCCAATTTGAGAGCATCTATGAAAATGTTACACATGAATTACCTCTCATCACAAAAATAATAACCTTTATCTCTAACTCCCTACGAGATTATTCCTCCTATTTATTTATTACTTTACTATTTGCATCCTTTATAGCATTTAAATTTAAGATGAAAACATTAGTTTTATTGAAAAAAACAATCATGCACCTCCCCATATTCAAAAAATCATTACAGTTTCATAATTTAAGCCTATATTTCTTAACGATGCACTCAACTATTAACGTAGGATTGTCATTATCTGAATGCTTGAAATGTACAATTCAAACTATCAGCAATCCTCAATACCAAAAAGACTGTAAATACGTACATATGTCGGTACATAGAGGAGAACTACTGTCCTGTGCAATGAAGCAAACCAAATTTTTCCCTGATTTATCTGTACAGCTAATGTCTATTGCCGAAGAATCTGGAAAAATACACTATTTCTCAAATTATTTATTCAAATATTATTCAGAGCAATATGTTTTTATTACAGAAAGAAACTTAAAAAATCTTGAACCTATTTTACTCCTTTTAATTGCTATACTGGTAGGAATGATCATGTTAGCAATGTATCTACCGATATTTAACTTAGGAAATGTTATAACTGAGTTATAAATAATTTTATGTAGATATGAATATGGTATTTCACCTTAAATATTTTATATAAAAATTTGTTTTTTAACCTATTCATCGTAATATTACTTTGGATGAAGACAAATGATTTATTTCAGTGTAATCTATTTTTTTTCAACGAGTAAATGAATAATCATATGCCTTATATAGTTGCTTTAACTGGTGGTATTGGAAGTGGTAAAACAACCGTTGCAAATGAATTTGCTAAACTTGGAGTCCCCCTAGTTGATGCAGATGTGATTGCTCGGCAGGTTGTTGAGCCAAATACCCCTGCCTTAGAAAGCATTACACGCCACTTTGGTAAGGGTGTTATTCTTCCGAACGGAGAGCTAAATAGACAACGCTTAAGGGAAATTATTTTTTCCAAGCCCGATGAAAAAAAATGGCTGAATGCTTTGCTTCATCCATTGATCCAGCAAGAAACACAAAAGCAATTTCAGCAAATAAATTACCCTTATGTGTTATGGGTAGTCCCTTTATTAATTGAAAATAATATTCATCATTTGGCCGATAGGGTATTAGTTGTTGATGTTACTACTGAAGAGCAAATTCAGCGTACATTAAAAAGAGATAAGACCAGTTTAGAACAAGTTACTAATATACTTAATGCACAAGTTAGCCGTGAAAAACGACTTAATTATGCCAATGATATAATAACAAACCATTCTCATGATACGGATCTCTCAGGCAAGGTCGCTGCTTTTCATAACCAGTACTTAACGCTAGCAAAAATAAAAAAATAGGAATTAAAATGGGCGAATTAATTGCAACAAATTTTATTACTTATGAATACCCAATGAATGAAAAAATTCGTTCGTGGCTGCGCCTTGAAACACTTTTATCTCAAATTTATGAGCTAAGTAATATTACTTCCTACTCTACTGGTATTGCCTTTTTCCGTTCTGTTTCAGAACTAATTGAAATTCTAGATAGAGGAGAGGTACGTTCTGAGCTCATGAAAGAGCTCGAAAAACAACGGATCCAGTTAGCGAATTGGGCCGAAGCGCCTAATGCCGATAACCAATTAATTTCTACATTGCTTGAACAATTATCTGAAACAATCTCCAAATTAATGTCAGCCCCACGTTTTGGCCACCATTTACGAACAGATAAAATTATCAGTATGGTACGTCAACGTTTAAGCATCCCTGGTGGCTGCTGTAGTTTTGATCTCCCCACACTACAGCTTTGGTTGAACATTTCACAGATCGAGCGAAATAAGTCCATCAATGGATGGTTACAAAGCCTCGACCCACTGAAGAATGCATTAAACACCGTTCTTACATTAATTCGACAAAGTGGAAATTTTGAGATAAAAGAATCTCATAATGGTTTTTATCAAGATAATGTCGAGGGTAAAGAGTTACTACGCATCAAATTATCCATTGAACATCTCATTTACCCGCAAATTTCAGGCCATAAAACACGATTTGCCTTACGCTTTCTACATATCGACAGTGAGAATGGTATACTTCCAGATGTTATTAATTTTGAGTTATCCTGTTGCTAGCTAGAGATATATATTTATGAGTGAAATCATTGAAGTAAATTGCCCTACATGTAAAAAGATCGTTGTTTGGAATGAAAATAGCCCTTTCCGGCCATTTTGCAGTAAACGTTGTCAACTTATTGACCTTGGTGAGTGGGCTAGTGAAGAGAAACGAATTGCTAGCCAAGGGGATATATCTGACAGCGATGATTGGAGCTAACAACCAGATAAATAATACGTTAAGTCGCGACAGCATAAAATTAAGTGGAAAATATATCATTGTGTATTTTCCACTTAATATCAATATCAGCTATTATGTTGATCACTTCTCTACGTTAATAAATCAACAATGATACGATTTGCTGGAGGGAATTCATCTGCAATAAGATCATGTTGATAAACCCAACGCGAGTCTTGCCCTTCTTTACCATACGGTTCATTTTCCCACGAAGAAACTATGAAAAAATAGAGTGTAATGAAACGATCATCAAACTCATGATCAACGCGATGAAATAACTCGCTCTTAGTCACTATAATTCCAACTTCCTCTTCAAGCTCACGAACTAATGCTGCTTCAGGAGATTCATTAGTTTCAAGTTTTCCGCCAGGAAACTCCCAAAAACCAGCCATGTGTGAGCCTTCAGGCCGTTTAGTAATAAAAATTTTTTCCTGAGAATTACGAATGATCCCAGCTGCGATATGTAAATGTTTTTTTTCCATAATTTTTTCGTCAAAAAGGCGGGTTACCCCGCCTTTTCTTTATATTAGAGTTAATGATGAACTAGTTTAAGCGACCGTGACATTGCTTATATTTTTTACCTGAACCACAAGGACAAGGATCATTACGACCAATTTTATGACCTTGAGTTGCAATTTTAGCTTCATTTTCAGTCATTAAAGATTCAGCACCTGCTTCATGGCTTAATTGTTGCCTTTTCGCTAAACGCTCAGCTTCTTCACGACGCTGTTGCTCTAATGCTTCAACCTCTTCAGGTAAACGAACTTGTACCTTAGATAAAGTGCTAATGACTTCATATTTCAAGGCTTCAAGCATGTTAGCAAACATGCTGAAAGATTCACGTTTGTATTCTTGCTTAGGATCTTTTTGCGCATAACCACGCAAATGAATACCTTGGCGTAAGTAATCCATTGACGCTAAGTGCTCTTTCCATAACGTGTCTAATGTTTGCAACATGACACCTTTTTCGAAATTACGCATCGCTTCTGCGCCAACAATTTCTTCTTTACGACCATAAACTTCAATCGCTTTTGCCATAATGCGTTCACGCAATGTTTCTTCGTGTAACTCAGGCTCTTTGTCTAACCACTCTTTGATTGGTAAATCGAGGTCAAAATCATTGACTAAACGCTGATGTAAACCTTCAATATCCCACATTTCTTCAAGTGATTGAGGTGGAATATAGGCATCCATAGTTGTGGTTAACACATCCTCACGAATGCTATCAACCGTTTCTTTAATATCACCGCCATCAAGTAATTCATTACGTTGAGTATAAATAGCACGACGCTGGTCACTTGCAACATCATCATATTCAAGTAACTGTTTACGAATATCAAAGTTGCGGCTTTCAACTTTACGCTGTGCGTTAGCGATAGCCTTAGTCACCCATGGGTGCTCGATAGCTTCACCCGGTTTCATACCTAACTTTTTCATCATTCCAGTAACGCGGTCTGAGGCAAAAATACGCATCAGCGCATCTTCCATAGATAGGTAAAAACGAGATGAACCCGCATCCCCTTGACGACCCGCACGACCACGTAACTGGTTATCGATACGACGTGACTCATGACGCTCTGTACCGATAATATGCAAACCACCCGCCGCTAATACTGCATCATGGCGTACTTTCCAGTTTGCTTTGATCTCATCGATTTGCTCTTGGGTTGGCTCTTCTAATGCTGCAACCTCAGTTTGCCAGCTACCACCTAACATAATGTCAGTACCACGACCCGCCATGTTAGTTGCGATCGTCACAGCAGCAGCTTGACCTGCATTCGCGATGATATCCGCTTCCATTGCGTGGAATTTAGCATTCAAAACATTATGAGCAATTTTGGCTTTTTTCAATGCATTAGAAATCAATTCAGATTTCTCGATAGAAATCGTACCAACAAGAACTGGTTGTCCATTGGCGGTTCTTTCGCGAATATCTTCAATAATTGCTGCAAACTTATCAGTTTCGTTCATATAAACGAGATCAGGTAAGTCTTTACGAACCATTGGGCGGTTAGTTGGGATAACAATTGTATCGAGTTTATAAATTGAACTAAATTCAAATGCTTCGGTATCTGCAGTCCCCGTCATACCTGCAAGTTTTTCATATAAACGGAAATAATTCTGGAAAGTAATAGAAGCTAAGGTTTGATTTTCATTTTGAATTTCAACCCCTTCTTTCGCTTCAACTGCTTGGTGTAAACCGTCAGACCAACGACGCCCTTCCATTGTACGGCCAGTGTGTTCATCAACAATGACGATTTGACCATCTTTTACAATATAATCAACGTCTAAGGTAAACAACGCATGTGCACGCAAACCTGCCATTACATGGTGCATTAACATGATGTTAGAAGGCGAATATAGGGACTCACCTTCATCCATTAAACCTTCTTTTACCAGAAGCTCTTCGATTAATACCAGCCCACGTTCAGTTATGGTCACTTGACGTGCTTTTTCATCAACAGAGAAGTGGCCTTCCCCTTGGAAAGTGTCTGAATCTTCTTTCTCTTGACGTTGTAGATGTGGAATAAGTTTATCTACTTTTTGGTACAATTCAGAGCTGTCTTCTGCAGGGCCTGAAATAATCAGCGGTGTACGTGCTTCATCGATAAGAATGGAGTCGACCTCATCCACCAATGCATAATGCAATTTGCGTTGAACACGCTCTTCAGGGCTAAATGCCATGTTGTCGCGTAAGTAGTCGAAACCAAATTCATTATTCGTACCGTAAGTGATATCTGCCGCGTACGCTTCACGTTTTGCAGGAGGAGCCATACCTGGCAGGTTGATACCTACCGTTAGGCCTAAAAATTCAAATAATGGACGGTTATTTTCAGCATCACGTTTGGCTAAGTAGTCATTCACCGTAACTACGTGAACTCCTTTGCCACTTAACGCGTTGATATAAGCGGGCAATGTTGCCGTTAATGTTTTACCCTCACCCGTACGCATTTCAGCGATACAGCGTTCATTCAGTACCATCCCACCGATAAGCTGTACATCAAAGTGACGCATGCCAAATACACGTTTACTCGCTTCACGAACAGTTGCAAATGCTTCAGGAATGATGCTTTCTAAGCTTTCACCTTTCGTTAGACGTTCACGAAACTCCACCGTTTTTGCTTTTAGCTCATCATCAGATAATTTTTCGAAGTCTGGCTCAAGGCGGTTAATTTTTTCAACTTCTTTACGTAAGCGGCGTAACGTGCGGTCATTACGACTACCAAAAACTTTGGTTAAAATCTTTGTTAACATATTTTAATCTCTAATAATCAATTAATTGTTTTAAATTTTAATAAATTTTATGACATAAAACAGCGCAGCAATAAGCTGGCTTGTCATGAATGATGATTAGGCTGTTAACGGACCGGCACGAATACCGTGAACTTGGGCAATCCAAATTGCAGGCTGGTAGGCAATAATATGAGGATAGTTATAATGACTAAATTGGATAACACTTTCATCCCACTGAAGTGAGCGCTGTGCTAACATGGCATACAGCGTATCTAACATCAATTGTGGAACAATAAGCTGTTCAGTCTCTTCTGTTGCAGCGTTTACATCATCGTCTTCCGTTGCCGAAAAAGCAAAAGTTAGCTGCCGAATGACATTTCTTACCGCATGTTGCTGCCAGTAATTTACTGAATAAGATGACGATGATGACGAAGAGCGTTGGGAATTCTGTTGAGCAAATAAATTGTCAAAAGCATTAACAGCTTGGTTTTGGCGATTAACTGGTGAAGAGTTAACCTGTGTATGTTGAGACTCTGATAACGCATTTAAAATTGTAGGCAAGCCGACACCCGTGGCAACCACACCTAATAACAGGTGGGACCAAAAGTATTTTCTACCAAGTTGTCGCCAAAAATTTAAAATGCCCATCAAACTCTTATATAATAAATAAGTGACAAAATTATTATCTGTAATTCGTTGTTTCATTCTCAGCTGGAGCTAAAAATGAGAGATAGTCATCCACAAGCACTTTTTGATGTTCTTGAAGGATCATTGGCAACATCATCGAACACTTTACAAACTATTCAGCGTAATGCAAAAGCAATTATCAAACTGAATCGGGCTGTAAAAGGGTTACTACCGGCTGAAATTAAACCCATGTGCCGTGTTGCAAACTACCGTAATAATATTATGGTCATTGAAGTGGCAAATGCCAGTTGGATGACCCGACTTAATTACGAAAAAATCAATCTTCTTTCTGCATTAAGAACATCTATTCTACCATCTTTATCTTCTATCGACATCAGAATCAATCCCGATCTTGTGCGAAAATCGAAGCAAAATAGCTCAATAACTAAGCAAACAGCTTCAACAAGTCAAAAAATGAACGAACGTCAGATTAGCACACAAACAGCGCAAACACTTTTGAAATTAGCGGAAAATAGCCCGAAAGGATTAAAAGAAAGATTTGAGCGGCTGGCTGCACTAGCCGGAGAGAGTACTAGTGCAACCAACAGAAAAGGCTAGCTTCGATTAGCTTTCGAAGGTAGCTGCATAATCAAGTATTATGCAAACACCGTTGAAGGTGCTTTGAATGCGACAGGCAATTGAGCTTCGTCTTCAAATGTGACGAGGTCCCAAGCAGATTCTTTCGCTAAAACTGCTTGTAACAGCTTGTTATTCAATGCATGGCCTGACTTAAACGCAGTGAATGCGCCAATAATGTTGTGCCCACACATGAATAAATCACCAATTGCATCTAACATTTTGTGACGAACGAATTCATCTTCAAAACGTAAACCATCTTCGTTAAGAACTTTATAGTCATCAACAACGATGGCGCAGTCGAAACTACCGCCTAAGCATAAGCCTTTTGATTGCAGATATTCAATATCACGCATAAAGCCAAAAGTACGCGCACGGCTAATTTGATTTACAAATGATTCCGCTGAGAAATCAAGTGAGTAGCGTTGTGTGCTACTATCAATTGCTGGGTGTTGAAAATCAATTGTGAAATCAAGGCTAAACCCATTATAAGGTCGCATTTCAGCCCATTTATCACCATCTTCAACGCGTACAGTTTCTTTTATACGTAAAAATTTCTTCGCACAATTTAACTCTTCAATACCGCCATCAAGCAGTAAGAATACAAATGGTGCTGCACTGCCATCCATAATAGGGATTTCAGGCGCATTGACTTCAATAACAATGTTATCGATACCTAACCCTGCTAAGGCAGCATTCAAATGCTCAACAGTCGAAATACGCACGTTATCTTCATTAACTAAGCATGTACATAACATGGTGTCACGAACTGATTTCGCATCTGCCGGAAAATCAACCGGTGGATTAAGGTCAGTACGACGGTAGATGACCCCGGTATTGGCCGGCGCTGGACGTAATGTAAGCGTAACTTTCTTGCCGGTATGTAAACCAACACCAGTCGCTGTAATAATACGTTTTAGTGTCCGTTGTTTGATCATCGTATTTTTCTCGCAATGTTATAAGTCCTACTGATCATCATACAAGATAATCAGTAGGAAATTTTAGCACAAAAAGCGGAGAAACCAATATAAATAAAATTAATCGGCCTGCTTACGCAAGAACGCAGGAATATCAAGATAATCTGGTTCTTTGTTTGTTTGCGTATTTTGGTCGTTAACTGCTTTAGCAGCTGGTTTCTCTTCTGTTAATGAAGACATGCTATTTTGCATTTGCTGATAGCGTTGCTCCATTGACGCCTGCTGAGACATTTTGTTGCTAACTAAAGTAATTTCTGGACGTTTGTCCATACCAATACCTGTAGCAACAACAGTGACACGCAGTTCTTCGTGCATTTCTGGGTCAAGAGATGTACCGATTACCACTGTTGCATTATCAGATGCGAAGGCACGAATAGTGTTACCTACCGTTTCAAACTCATCTAAACGCAGGTCGAAGCCAGCCGTGATGTTAACTAATACACCACGTGCACCAGACAGGTCGATATCTTCAAGAAGTGGACTAGAAATAGCCATTTCTGCCGCTTCTTCTGCTCTATCTTCACCACGAGCAACACCTGACCCCATCATCGCGTAGCCCATTTCTGACATCACAGTACGTACGTCAGCAAAGTCTACGTTCATTAAACCTGGGCGAGTAATCAGTTCAGCGATACCTTGTACTGCACCTTTTAGTACGTCATTTGCCGCACCGAAAGCATCCAGTAATGAGATACCACGACCAAGTACTTTTAATAATTTATCATTTGGGATAGTGATCAGTGAGTCAACATGTTTTGACAACTCAGTGATACCGGCTTCTGCGAATGCCATGCGTTTTTTCCCTTCGAAATTGAAAGGTTTAGTCACAACAGCAACTGTCAGAATACCCAATTCTTTGGCAACTTCGGCAACAACCGGAGCTGCGCCAGTCCCTGTGCCACCGCCCATACCGGCTGCGATAAAGACCATATCTGCGCCATCTAAAGCATTACGCAGCGCTTCACGGTCCTCTTCAGCGGCATTACGGCCAACTTCAGGGTTTGCACCTGCACCCAGACCTTTGGTAATACCTGTACCGATCTGGATAGTTTGTCCAACTGCGGTTTTACGCAGCGCTTGTGCATCTGTATTGACAGCGAAGAATTCGACGCCTTCAATACGTTCACGCACCATGTGTTCAACGGCATTTCCGCCGCCGCCGCCAACGCCGATGACTTTAATCACCGCATCGTTGGTTAGCTCCATTGGTTCAAACATAATGTCTCTCCGTTTTGTGCTTACTACTTTTGAAGCTAATAATATGCTTCTTTATCAAAATTAAAATTCTTTTCTCAGCCAACTGGTGATTTTACTAAACCATCCGCTAACTGATGCACGTTTTTCTACTTCGGTATCATCGCCTAAGTGACTTTCTTTACCGTAATGCAGAAGCCCTACTGCTGTTGAGTAATATGGCTCCTGCGCATAATCCGTTAACCCTGTGATGTTGAGCGGTGTACCAATTCGCACTTGCGTATGGAACACTTTTTGCGCACATTCGACTAGACCGTCAATTTGTGCGGCTCCACCCGTCAACACGATACCAGCTGCCAAATGGTGTTTGACACCTTGTTGACGCAACTGTTCCTGTAAATTTAAAATTTCTTCATTTACTAAGTTTAACAGCTCAGTATACCGTGGCTCGATAACTTCTGCTAAGGTTTGACGCTGTAAACTTCGTGGTGGTCGCCCACCAACACTTGGCACTTCGACAGTTTCATCTTTACTAACGATAGAACCGACTGCACAACCATGACGCACTTTAATGGCTTCGGCATCACTTGGAGGTGTTCCAAACGCATACGCGATGTCACTTGTCACCACGTTACCTGCATAGGGGATCACTTTCGTATGACGCAAAGCCCCACCAGTATAAACCGCCATATCCATAGTACCGCCGCCGATATCGACGACACATACACCTAATTCACGCTCATCTTCCGTCAAAACGCTATAACTTGCAGCGAGACCAGCAAAAATAAGCTGATCAACTTTTAACCCACAACGTTCAACGGCTTTAACAATATTTTTCGCCATATCGTTATGGCAGGTAATCAAATGAACTTTAGCTTGCATACGTACACCCGATAAACCAACTGGGTTTTTAATCCCTTCTTGGTAATCTATTGCAAATTCTTGCGGTATCACGTGCAAAATTCTGTGTTCATCACGAACACGCACTGATTTTGCTGTATGCACAACACTGTCAACATCTTCTTGCGTCACTTCTTCTTCTGAAACTGGCACCATACCAATTTCATTTTGGCAACTGACGTGCTTACCCGATAGTGCAAGGTAAACCGATGAAATTTGGCAGTCGGCCATAAGTTCCGCCTGATCAATGGCTCTTTGTACACATTTTACCACTGATTCAAGGTCGTTTACGCCACCTTTGTCCATTCCACGAGATGGACAACTTCCCACCCCAATAATATTAACCATACCATCGGGCAGAATTTCGCCAACAAGGGCTGATACCTTGGAAGTTCCAATTTCAAGGCCTACCACTAATTTTCTGTCCGTTGCTTTAATCATTTTTTCTGCCTAATTTTTGTTATTAGTCATCGTCTTTATTGTAACTCCGGTGGAGCATCGACCAAGAGTGGCGCCCAGCCCACCGCAGCACCACTGGAATAACGTAAGTCAACATAGTCAACACGTTTATCCGTTGTTTGCTGCAAAAGCGGATACAGTTCAAGGAACCTATTTAACCGCTCTGACACTTCTTTCTTACCTAATTCAATTCTAACATCGTTGTCTAAAATAATTTGCCATGCGTGTCTGGCTGTCATCGATAGTGATTTTAGCTTTAGGTTATGTGCCGCTAATGTGTTCTTAAAGATAGAATATTCTTTGAGAACCTCTTTCTGGCTACCTTGTGGCCCATAAAGCAACACATAGTCCCCTTTACCATTTTCGCTAACCGGCAAATTAAATACTCGGCCTTGTTCATCCACCATGTTTTGATCATTCCACCTAGCGAATGGGCGGTATTCAACAATATGAATTTTCAATTCATCTGGCCATTGTTTACGCACTGTCACTTGGCGTACCCATGGCATCATACTTATTTGGTTTTGGATAGCGTTGACATCGACGGTCATAAACGTTCCCGGCTGCCCTAACGCTAAAATGGCCTTTCTGACATCATCATTTTTGGTGTAATGGCGTTCACCCGTTAGCACCAATTTAGACATCGGCAGCCTGTCAGCATCTTTCATCCAAGTCATCACCATCCAACCACTCCAGATGATAGTGCCAACCACAAATAGAAAGAAAAATAACCCACCTAAAAACGCACCATTACTTGGCCCTGAACGCGGATCCTCGTCGTTCTTCTGATTATGATGCCTAACATTTAGTGCTGCTTGTGACATATCAACGAGCCAATTTCAAAATTTGTACAACTAACTGTGAAAAACTCATCCCCGCTTGACGAGCTGCCATCGGTACTAAGCTATGGCTTGTCATACCTGGCGATGTATTAACTTCCAGCAGATAAAATTGACCATCGTTATCTTGCATTACATCAACTCGTCCCCAACCTTCGCAGCCAACAACTTGGTATGCTTTCAGCGCTAAGTCTGTGAGTTCAGACTCGAGCTGTTCACCTAGGCCACTTGGGCAAAAGTATTGGGTTTCATCAGATAAATATTTCGCTTCGTAATCATAAAAAATACCCGGTGGTTGAATACGAATTGACGGCAGAGCGTTATCTCCCAACACTGCAACCGTGAACTCAGGGCCACTCAACCATTTTTCAATTAACAATGTTTCATCAAATTGAAACGCGAGCTCCAATGCAGCGGGCAATGCCTCTAAGCTATCAACTTTACTCATGCCAACACTTGAGCCTTCTAGGCTCGGCTTCACAATGAGCGGTAACCCTAGCAATTGTACTTTAGCAACAATTTGTTCACGAGAAGCCTGCTTATACTGCTGCTTTGTTAAGTAAACATATGGCGATACACTTAGCCCTGCACCTTGCCATAATTGTTTTGTTCTCAGCTTATCCATGCTAAGTGCACAAGCCATAACACCACTGCCGGTATAAGGCAGATTTAATGTTTCTAGCAGCCCTTGCAATGTCCCGTCTTCACCACCACGGCCATGTAATGCAATAAAAACTTTATTGAAACCTGCATCTTTCAGTGTTTCTACAGGGAAATCTTGGGGGTCAATAGGATGAGCATCAATGCCTGCTTGGCGTAACCCCGCCAGCACAGCATTTCCTGACTGAAGTGAAACCTCACGTTCAGCGGATGAGCCCCCTAATAGAACCGCAACTTTCTCTGTCATTTTTATTCCTCAACCATCGGTGGCTGTAATTTTGCTTCTGCCAAGTTTTTGGCTATTTTACCAATATTTCCTGCGCCTTGAACTAAAATTAAATCATTTTCATCAAGAGTTTGAGCTAAAATATGTGGAATTTGTTCAGTATCTGCTACATAAATAGGATCAATCTGACCGCGGCCACGAATTGTTCTACATAATGAGCGGCTATCCGCACCCGGTACATGCTTTTCACCCGCTGAATATACATCTAGCATTAGCAGCACATCTACCTGCCCTAAAACATTAACAAAATCATCGTATAAGTCACGAGTACGAGTATAACGATGCGGTTGGAATACCATAACAATGCGTTTATCTGGCCAACCTGCTCTCGCTGCTTTAATCGTTGCGTCAACTTCCGTTGGGTGGTGACCATAGTCATCGACTAGCATCACTTCCCCCTCTTTACCATTCACATTACGCAGAGGGAAATTCCCTAGGAAATCAAAGCGACGACCCGTACCTTGAAATTCAACTAGTGCAGATAAAATATGAAGGTCATCAATACCTTCTTCAGTTGCAACAGCAACGGCAGCTGTCGCATTAAGGGCATTGTGACGTCCCGGTGCATTTAGAACCACCGTCAGCTCTGGCATATTTTCACGGGCAATGGTGAAAAAGCCTTGATTTCCTTTTTGCTCATATTGGGTGATACGCACATCAGCGTCTTCACTAAAACCATAAGTGGTAATGTAACGACCAATTTTTGGTAGTAACGAGCGGATCACTGGGTCATCAATACACATCACTGCACGCCCGTAAAATGGCAGATTGTGCAAGAAATTAATGAAGGTATTCGTTAAATTATCGAAGTCGCCTTGGTAAGTATCCATATGGTCTGCTTCGATATTTGTCACAACGGCAACTAACGGTTGCAAATGTAAGAACGAAGCATCGCTTTCATCAGCTTCTGCTATCAAGTAGCGGCTACTACCTAAACGCGCGTGTGTTCCTGCTGATTTAACTAAGCCCCCATTCACAAATGTAGGGTCAAGGCCTGCTTGTGCATAAATCCCAGAAATCATTGCTGTGGTGGTGGTTTTCCCGTGGGTACCTGCAACGGCAATACCATGACGGTAACGCATTAATTCAGCTAACATTTCTGCACGGCGAATAACTGGAATACGCAATTCTTTGGCGGCTTGAATTTCAGGATTCTCGCTTGAAATCGCTGTTGATACGACGACAACGCTCGCATTTTCAACGTTCTCTGGGCGGTGATTAAAGTAAATCGTTGCGCCTAATGCGGTTAATTGTTGTGTCACTGCATTGGGTGCTAAATCTGAACCGCTAATTTCATAGCCTTCATTTGCCAACACTTCAGCGATACCACCCATGCCAGCACCGCCGATGCCGACAAAATGGATGTGCCTGACTCTTCTCATTTCTGGCACTGATGTTCTTAATTTCGCTAATTGTTGTGTATTCACTATATTTCTTCGCTTCTAATTAATTCGGTATCAATTATGGCTAATATTATTTAGCCACTTCGCAAATCACGGCAGCAACTCGTTCTGTTGCATCAGTAATTGCACAGCTATGCGCTTTTTCAGCCATTGAGAGTAATTCGTTTCTATCCCATTGCTCTAATAAGCTCGCCACAGCATCTGCGGTAAATTGTGACTGTTCTAAAATTTTAGCCGCCCCTGCTTTTTCTAGCGGTAATGCATTCCAATACTGCTGACGGTCTTTATGTTGAAAAGGAACAAAAATAGCCGGTAAACCTGCGGCTGCAATTTCACTTACTGTTAGTGCACCAGACCGACAGACGACAATATCTGCCCATGCGTAAGCTTGCGCCATATCATCAATAAATTCAGTAACTTTATACTCGGAATTGCCTGAAACTTGCATATGCTCATTATACAATGCTTCTGTTGATTCCTTACTGCCTTTTCCCGCTTGATGCCAGATATTTAACTGTTTGCCTACTTTTTCAGCAACAAGAGGCATCACTTGATTCAAAACCCGTGCCCCTTGGCTACCACCAACGACTAATACGCGTACAGCGCCTTCTCGGCCTGCTAAACGTACCTGGGGTGCCGGTAGTGCTAAAACATCTTCACGTACCGGGTTCCCGACAACTGGTGCGTCAGGAAATGCGCCCGGAAAGGCTTGTAACACTCTTTTTGCGATCCGCGATAACCATTTATTCGTTAAACCCGCGATTCCATTTTGTTCATGAAGCACAACGGGTACACCGCATTGCCATGCCGCAATACCACCAGGACCTGAAACATAGCCCCCCATGCCTAATACTGCATCTGGCTGATAACGTTTGATAATCGTTTTTGCTTGGCGGATAGCTTTATAAATACGCCATGGTGCCCCCAGTTGTGCGGCAATACCTTTACCCCTGAGTCCCGAAATTTGAATGAATTCAATATCGATACCATGCTTAGGGACTAATGTGGCTTCCATTCGGTCAGCCGTACCTAACCAACGGATCTCCCAGCCTTGAGCCTGCAAATAATGAGCCACAGCTAACCCCGGAAAAACATGCCCTCCGGTTCCACCTGCCATGACGAGTAATTTCTTTGCCTGACTCATTTAGTGCTCCTTACAAACGCCTGCGCTTTTTCAAGGCGTGTTTCAAAATCAATTCTCAGTAATATCGCAATGGCGGCAGCCATCACCAGTAAACTCGAACCACCATAACTAATTAACGGCAGTGTTAAACCTTTTGTTGGTAACATGCCTGATGCGGCACCGACGTTAACCAAAGCTTGGAAGGTAAACCAAATACCAATTGAACAAGCCAAATAACCACCGAATAATTGGTTCGACATCAATGCGCGACGGCCAATCATCATCGCCCTAAATGCCAACATAAAGACCATCAGCAGAACCAATACAACGCCAAAGTACCCGAGCTCTTCGGCTAAAACTGAGAAAATAAAGTCAGTATGTGCTTCTGGCAAGTATTCTAATTTTTGTACTGAATTTCCTAACCCTTGCCCAAACATTTCACCACGACCAAAGGCCATTAAAGATTGGGTTAGCTGATAACCACTGCCAAACGGGTCATCCCACGGGTTCAAAAACGACGTCACTCGACGTAAGCGGTACGGCTCGAACCAAATCAAAGCCAATACCCCCACCGCACAAGCGGCAATACCAATAATAAAGGGGGCTAACCTTGCTCCCGCTAAAAACAACAACCCCAGAGTGGTTACCACTAATACGATAACGGTCCCTAAGTCAGGTTGTAATAAAAGCAATGACGCCATCACAATCAAAATACACATCGGTTTGATAAAGCCAAGAAAACGGGTTCTGACTTCATCAGACTTACGCACTAAATAACTGGACACGTAACAGAATAACGTAAATTTCGAAATTTCTGCCGGTTGAATTTTAACCAAACCGATATCTATCCAGCGAGATGCCCCGTTAACTGAACTCCCTGCCACCAGTACCACGACGAGCATGCCAAGTGAAACCATCAACAATACGAAGTTGTACTTTTCCCAAACCGCCATCGGAATACGCATGACACCTAGGGCTAAAATAAACGCGATGACGATATACACCACATCACGTTTAGCAAAATAAAAAGGATCTTCCGTTAAGCGCTGGCCAACTGGCATGGAGGCGGATGTGACCATAATAAAACCCACCGCGGCTAAACCGAATGCCAACCACACCAATGTACGGTCGTAAAGCGTTGAGCCTGAAATCACGCCATTTTTTTCACCAATGACCCAATTTTTTAAACGCATCGCACCCGGTATCGTCATTAACCTAGCTCCTGGGCTAATTGAGCAAAGACGGTCCCACGCTGCTCAAAACTTTTAAACTGATCCAAGCTGGCACATGCAGGGGATAACAACACCATGTCCCCCGCTTTTAATTGTGGCGCAATTTGGCGTAAGCTTTGTTCCATAGTTTCAGTCAATACGGATTTTTCAGGTGCCATATCGGCTAATGCTTTCCCATCACGACCAAAACAGTATAGACGGTAGTTATCCGCAGCAATATATTGTTTTAATGGTGAAAAATCAGCTGACTTACCATCACCACCCAATAATAAATAGATATTGCCATCCACATGTAACCCATTTAACGCCGCTTCCGTACTTCCAACGTTTGTGGCTTTAGAGTCATTAATCCAGCGCACACCGTTGTTGAATAACACTAACTCGAAGCGATGTGCTAGCCCCGTATATTCTTTCAAGACTTGAAGGCATGCAGGGCGAGGAACATTTACGGCATCCGCCAATGCTAACGCGGCTAACCCATTGAGATAATTATGTTGACCCGTTAGGTGCATTTCGTTGACATCGAGCAGCTCTTTTCCTTTCGCCACTAACACCCGTTTTTGAGTATCAAAGAAATAATCACCACTATTTAAGCCAAAGCTAATGCATTCACCCAATGTATGGTTCGTAGGTAAGGTCAGCGCATCTTGTACGTTAACAATGCAGTTTTGAGCATTGTGATAAATTTTTAATTTCGCTTCACGGTACTGTTCTAGACCTAATGGATATCTATCCATATGATCTTCACTAATATTTAAGACCGTCGCAGCGGTCGCCTCTAGGCTTGATGTGGTTTCTAGTTGGAAGCTTGAAAGCTCTAAAACGTATAAACGATGCCCTGCATTGAGTAATGAAAGCGCAGGCGTACCAATATTTCCACCAACACCAACTGAAATACCCGCTACTTTCGCCATTTCACCCACCAATGACGTGACGGTACTTTTACCATTTGAACCGGTAATGGCGACAATCGGTGCATCCGCTTCACGGCAAAACAGTTCGATATCACCCACAATTTCGATGCCGTTTTCTGCCGCTTGCTGTAACTGAGGCGTTGCCAACGCAATTCCTGGACTAGCAACAATTAAATCGGCTGCTTGTAGCCAGCTATTATTCAAGCTACCGCTATGGCATTCCACACTTGCTGGGAGTTTGTCTACACCTGGCGGCACTGCACGGGTATCCATAACACGGGGTACAACACCACGTGCCAAGAAAAAGTGAACGCAAGATAGGCCGGTGATCCCCAGCCCAATAATGACTACGTTCTTACCCTGATAATCGACCATATTAACGCACCTTCAAGGTTGCCAGCCCAATCAGGACTAACATTAGCGAGATAATCCAGAAACGCACGATAACACGTGGCTCTGGCCAACCCTTCAATTCATAATGGTGGTGAATTGGTGCCATACGGAAAATACGTTGTCCGCGCAATTTAAATGAACCGACTTGTAAAATAACTGACAGCGTCTCAACGACGAACACACCGCCCATGATCACTAATAAAAACTCTTGGCGCAGTAATACCGCAATAGTCCCTAGAGCACCACCAAGCGCCAATGAGCCAACATCCCCCATAAATACTTGCGCTGGATAAGTGTTAAACCATAAGAAGCCTAACCCTGCTCCAACAATGGCAGTACAGACAATCACTAATTCACCTGCGTGGGGTAAGAATGGAATATGTAAGTAACTGGCAAAATTGACGTTACCTGTTGCCCATGCCACTAATGCAAAACCTGCTGCAACAAATACCGTTGGCATGATAGCTAAGCCATCCAAACCATCGGTTAGGTTTACGGCGTTACTGGTTCCAACAATCACAAAATACGTCAGCAAAATATACAGCATGCCCAGCTGTGGCATTACGTCTTTGAAAAATGGCACAACTAACTGAGTTGCCGGGGTATCTTTACCAATCGCGTACATGGAAAAGGCAACAATTAACGCAATCACGGATTGCCAGAAATATTTCCAACGGGCGATTAAACCACGAGTATCTTTGCGTACCACTTTACGGTAATCATCAACAAAACCGACAATACCATACCCAACGAGCACAAGCAGAACACACCAAACGTAAGGGTTGTCTAAGCGAGCCCATAGCAACGTTGAAACGGTGATTGAAAATAAAATCAATAACCCGCCCATGGTTGGGGTTCCACGCTTACTAAAGTGAGACTCAGGGCCTTCGTTACGAACGACTTGACCAATTTGCATTTTTTGTAGGTAAGCAATTAAATGAGGCCCCATCCACAATGCAATAGCGAGTGCTGTCAGCAAACCGACAATGGCCCTGAACGTCAAATAAGAGAAGACGTTCAGAACAGAAAACTTGTGGACCAACATTTCGGCAAGCCAGACTAACATTCGAAGCACTCCTTCAATGCATTCACCACATCTTCCATCGCGGAGCTGCGTGAACCTTTAACTAAAATAGAAACAACGTCCTTCTGCTGTGCTAGCGGAATTAGTCGGGTTAATAAATCTGCTTTCACTGTGAAATGCTCACCACACTCACTAAATTGGCTGATCAACTCACTTAATTGACCAACACTGAATACTTTGTCTAAGCCAGCCTGCTTAGCGGCAACACCAACACGCTGATGGCAATCTTCTGCATAATCGCCCAGCTCTCCCATATCCCCAACCACCAAGATGCGGTAGCCCGGCATTTTTTCAAGGACATGAATTGCCGCAATCATCGAGCCATCATTCGCGTTATAAGTGTCGTCTAATACCACTTTGTGCTCACTCAAGCGCACTGGATATAAACGCCCTGGTACTGCTTGTGTTTTTGCTAAGCCGTTTTTGATGTCTTCTAGGCTAGCGCCAACTGAAATCGCCAATGCACTCGCTGCTAATACATTCGCGATATTATGTAGCCCTGGTAATGGCAAAGTGATATCAACGCTTCCAACAGGGGTATGTAACACAAAATCCGTAGTCAGCTGTTTCACTTGGATATCAGAAGGATAGAAATCCGCTTTTGCTTGTGGCGTTAGCGAGTAATGCCACACTGTTTGGCGTGGCTGAAACTGCCATTTTTCACTGTAGCTATCAAGGTTAACAATCGCGGTTCCTTCTTCAGGAACGCCTTGATAAATTTCACCTTTCGCTTTAGCAACCCCTTCAGGTGAACCAAAGCCCGCTAAGTGCGCAGCAAATAAATTGTTAACTAACGCCGCTTCTGGTTTAACAATATTGGTTGTGTAGGCGATTTCATTTGGGTGATTAGCACCCATTTCTATCACAGCGAAGTCATCATCATGGGTTAAACGAAATAGTGTCAAAGGCACACCAATATCGTTGTTTAAATTACCGGCAGTATATAAAGTTTTACCGCGCTCAGATAATATGGATGCGGTCATTTCTTTGACCGATGTTTTGCCTGAAGACCCCGTCAAACCAACAATTCGAGCTCTACTTTGCTGACGAACCCATGCTGCTAATTGGCCCATCGCAATACGCGTGTCTTTTACGATGACTTGAGGGCAATCCACTTCCAGTTTGCGCTCAACGAGTAATGCTTTCGCTCCCGAAACCACCACTTGCTGTACAAAATCATGGGCGTCGAAGCGTTCACCTTTTAAAGCAATAAAGAGACAATTTTCAGCAATTTTGCGGCTATCCGTACTCACTGCGCTAATCAAGAGCGTTGTATCTGCAACAGATTCAACCTGCCCTTGAGTTACTTGTGCCAATTGAGCGAGTGTTAGCGAGATCATGCGATTACCCCCAGCAGACGTGCTACCGTTAAACGGTCTGAGTAATCTAATTTACGATTGCCAATAATTTGATAATCTTCATGACCTTTACCAGCGATCACAATCACATCATCAGGAGATGCTTGTAAAATGGTGTTTGTCACGGCTTCTGGGCGACCCGGAATGGCCAAAGCACGGCTCGAATCTAATAAGCCCGCCATGATGTCGTTGATAATATCAATTGGGTCTTCGCTGCGTGGGTTATCGTCAGTGATAACGATTTTATCTGCATACTCTTCTGCGGCTGCTCCCATTAGAGGGCGCTTGCCTTTGTCACGGTCACCACCGCACCCAAATACGCACCAAAGTTGCCCTTTACAATGTAAACGCGCTGCCGCTAAGGCTTTTTCTAACGCATCTGGTGTATGTGCATAATCAACAACAACGGTCGGTTTGTTTGGTGCACTGAACACTTCCATTCGACCGCAAACGGGTGACAATGAAGAGGCCGCCGCAAGCAGTTTATCCAATGGATACTCCATCATTAGCAAGGTTGCCATTGCAACTAATAAGTTGCTGACATTAAATGCCCCCATCAGTGGGCTTTCAAATGCGCCTTTGCCCCAAGTGGAGTCAAAATGAATGGTCGCGCCCTTGTCGTGGTATTCCACTTCAGTGGCTTTCAACCATGGCCCTTGCCAGTCTGCTGGGATACGGTTTTCCATCGTAACAGCGCAAGCTTGTGGTAAACGTTGTAGCCATTTCAAGCCAATAACATCATCTGCATTGATGATTTGCGATTTTGCATTATGTGTAGAAAACAATAGCCATTTCGCGGCTTCATAACTCTCCATGTCACCATGATAGTCAAGGTGATCACGGCTTAAATTAGTAAACACAGCGGCATCGAACTGTAAAGCGGCAACACGACCTTGCACTAAGCCATGAGAAGACACTTCCATCGCGGTTAATGTCGCTTTTTGGTTTAATAACTGAGTCAATTCAAGTTGGATATCTACCGCAGAGCCTGTGGTGTTTTCGCTTGGTGATACATGGCCTAATAAGCCATTACCCACAGTTCCCATTACAGCGCTAGTTTCCCCTAGTCCATGAGCCCACTGAGCAATTAATTGTGTCGTGGTTGTTTTGCCATTAGTACCGGTCACGCCAACAAGTTTCATATTTGCTGATGGCTGCTGATAAAACTCACCCGCAAGAGCTGATAAACGGTTATTCAGGTCATTTAAATAAATAACAGGTACACCGTGAACAAAACGAATTTCGCCTTCAACGGCTTCACCTTCTGCTTCCGCTATCACAGCGGAAACCCCTTGAGCAATCGCTTGAGGAATATAGTGTCGCCCATCCGATTGATGGCCTTTTATTGCAATAAACAGATCGCCCGCGGCAGCCTTTCGGCTGTCTAGCGTCATCTCACGTAGTGAGATTGGAGTTGTGCTCACACCAAAGGGTGAGAGTAGATCACAAAGATTACGATCTGCCACTTTTAACCTCTTTTTGACTATTTACAATTTCATTTTGTTCATTTGGTTGCAATGCATCAGGTTCAACGTTCATCAACCGTAAAACGCCGCCCATAATCGAACCAAATATCGGTGCAGATACTGCACCACCATAATAACTACCCGCGCTTGGCTCATTAATAAGCACCACTAACGCATAGCGTGGATTGCTCGCAGGAGCAACACCAGCAGCGTAAGCTAAATATTTATTAATATAACGCCCTTCAGGACCCACTTTTTTCGCAGTCCCTGTTTTAATCGCAATACGGTAGCCTTTAATTGCCGCTCGTGCTCCCCCGCCTCCGGGTAAAGCCACGCTTTCCATCATATGAACCACTGTTCGCATGATTGGTTCAGGAAAAACGCGTGTTCCTGACACAGGAGGATCAACTTTTGTGATGGATAGCGGCCGATAAATACCAAAACTACCAATGGTTGCGTAGGCTCGCGCTAACTGTAACGGTGTTACCATTTGCCCGTAGCCAAAAGAAAAGGTGGCCCTATCTAAATCAGACCACCGTGTTTTTTTACTTGGAAAGATGCCACTACTTTCCCCGACTAACCCCAGATTAGTCGGCTTGCCAAACCCAAAGCGGCTATACACATCCACCAGCTCAGTGGCAGGCATCGCTAACGCAAGTTTTGAAACACCTACGTTACTCGACTTCTGTAAAATCCCAGTAATTGTTAGCTCTGCATACCGTGCTACGTCTTTGATTTCATGGCCGCTAATACGATATGGATAAGTATTAATTACTGAGTTTTCTTTAATAATTCTGTTATGTAGCGCACTCATTACCACCATCGGTTTTACCGTCGAACCCGGTTCGAAAATATCCGTAATGGCGCGGTTACGCATTGCATCCATTGATGTACCGGTTAAGTTATTTGGGTTGTAGGATGGGCTATTCGCCATAGCTAAAATTTCACCGGTATGAACATCCACTAAAATTGCCACACCCGATTCAGCTTTGTTTTCCTGCACGCCACGTGTTAGTTCACGGTAAACAATCGATTGAATTCGTTCATCAATACTTAATGTCAAATTATGCGCAGCTTGGCTGTCAATAGACGAAATCGTTTCAATCACTCGCCCATTACGGTCTTTGCGGACTGTACGTTCGCCCGGCGCACCTTTTAACCAACGGTCAAAGCTTTTTTCAACCCCTTCAATCCCTTCACCATCAATGTTTGTTACCCCCAATAAGTGAGCGGTAACTGGGCCTGATGGGTAATAACGACGAGATTCTTTACGTAAGTAAATACCCGGTATTTTTAGTTTTTTAACGTAATCGCCAATAGAGGGGTTAACTTGGCGCGCTAAATACACAAAACGGCCTCTTGGATTGGCCGATATTTTGCTCGTAATTTGTTCTAGTGGAATTTCAAGTGCGTCTGCCAGTGCTTTCCAGTGTTCGTCATTGCTGATCCCCCCTTTTTCAAACACCTCTTTGGGGTCTGCCCAAATCGCATTGACTGGCACACTTACCGCCAGTTGCCGCCCTTCTCGGTCGCTGATCATACCTCGAGAGGTTGCAACTTCTTGCACTCGTAAAGAACGCATATCGCCTTCTTTCACCAGTTTCTCTGGCGCAATAATTTGCAGATAAGCCACCCGAGTTAGCAACCCTGCTAACGCCAAGACAATGCATCCGCACAGCAAAATAAAGCGCCAGCGGACAAAGCTGGTGCTTTCTTCTTGTTTCTTATTTTTCGCTGTTTTTGGTGCTTTCATTAGGAACCTTTTTTATTGCTTAGAAACAATAATTTTTTCTTGTGATGGTTCAACTTGTACCATCTGTAATTTTTCAACCGATAAACGTTCTATTCGGCTATGGCTCGCAAGGGCATTTTCTTCAAGGATCAGATTGCGCCATTCGATATCTAATAAGTCTTTTTCTTCATACAATTTATCTTTTGCGGCCGTTAACAAACGCGTTTCATGTGCGGTAGTCACGACAAAAACGGCACTAATTATAATTGCAGACAATAAAATCAAAGGAACGATGCCATAACGAAATAAATCACGCCCAATGACGCGTGCTAGGCTGTGCCTTTCTGGAACCATTATTCCGCCGCCTTTTCAGCAAACCGCAACACAGAACTCCGTGCGCGTGGATTTTCGTCAATTTCGTTTTCAGAAGGTTTCATCTTGCCTAGGTCACGTAACTGCGCTGCGCCTAATGCTTTAATCTGCGTTTCAGTTAGCGGAATACCTGCTGGTACTGATGGCCCTTTACTATTTTTGCGGATAAACCGCTTTACTAACCTGTCTTCCAAAGAATGGAAGCTAATAACCGATAAACGACCTTGTGGAGCTAAAACGTTCATTGCGCCTTCTAGCGCTTTTTCTATCTCTTCCAATTCACTATTGATATAAATCCGTATGGCTTGGAAGCTACGCGTCGCTGGGTGTTTGTGCCGATCTTTCATCGGACTAACTTTTGCGATTAATTCAGCCAGGTGCCGTGTGCGCGTTAATGGCTCTTCTTCTGGGTTATGGTTACGCTCAACAATCGCTCTCGCAATTCGTTTCGCAAAACGTTCTTCACCAAAAGTTTTTAAAACCCAAGCAATGTCATCCGCTTCTGCGTCCATCAACCATTGCTGTGCAGATTGCCCTTTGGTTGGGTCCATTCGCATATCTAACGGCCCGTCACGCATAAATGAAAAGCCACGCTCTGGGTCATCTAACTGCGGTGAAGAGACGCCTAAATCCAGCAATACACCATCAATTTGCCCAACTAAACCTTCTTCTTCCACATACTCTGCAATCGCAGAAAATGGGCCGTGTTTAATCATAAAACGAGGGTCATCAATTGCTTGAGCTGCTTTTATCGCTTCTGGGTCACGGTCAATGGCGATCAACCGCCCTTGTTCGCCAAGCTGGCTTAATATCAGCCTTGAATGGCCCCCACGCCCAAATGTGCCATCGATATAGATACCGTTAGGTTTAATGTTTAAGCCGTTCACGGCTTCATCCAGTAATACTGTTACGTGTTTAAATTGCTGTTGCGTCATTATTAAAGTGACAAATCCTGTAAGCGGGCTGAAAGTGGTTCATTGGTAAGGCGCTCAGCGGCAATGTCATCTTCCACTTGCTGATACCAAGTTTGTTCATCCCAAAGTTCAAATTTATTAATCTGGCCAACCAACATGACCTCTTTTGTTAGCCCTGCATGCTGACGCAATGTATTGGCTAACAAAAGACGCCCCGCGTTGTCCATTTGACATTCACTTGCATGGCCCAGTAACAGCCGTTGCACGCGTCGTTCCGCTGGGTTCATCGTCGATAACCGAGAAAGCTTTTCTTCGATAATCTCCCACTCCGGTAAGGTATAAAGCAGTAGGCACGGCTGGTGAAGGTCAATGGTACAGACCATTTGCCCTTTCGATTCCTCGTTCAGCATACCTCGGTAACGAGTCGGCACGGTTAGACGCCCTTTGCTGTCGAGATTAACCAGTGTTGCCCCACGAAACATACCCGATTATACCCCTTTTATTTTCAACTCACCCACTTTACCCCACAATTCACCACATATAAAGTTTACGAATGGTATGAAAACGTTGTCAAGCCAGTCGCACTCAGCTTTAGCTTTATTTACAGAACAATTCAGAAAAAATAAGGATAGGTAAAATATAACTTGGAAAGAAAATGGGAAATAACAGGTTGATATAATTAATATATTTTATAGAGTGCAACTTAAATAAGCGTGATCACTATAGATTGCTGCAAAATCATACAAATCATCATAAATTCAACTTATGTCTCATTTTTAATCAGTATATCTTGTACCGGTAATTTACTTTTATTGAGTCCTCAAATAATCGTTAATATCTAGTGATGATAAAATCACCCCGAAAGAAAAATAAAATCATTAAATATCAACACAATAAATAACTGTTTTAATAAACAGTATTCAATTTTAAATATTTATCGCACGAATCAATAATACACCCACAATAAATTTGTATTAATTTCATAATCCAATTTAGCTTTCATTTTAAAATCAGCAATAAATATATTAAGATAAATCCTAAAGTTAAATATTTACCTATTTTTAGCCTATAAAAAAAAAGCCCCTACAAGATAGGGGCCGTTATATTACTCATTATTGTGACTAACATCACTCATTATCGTGTAAATATTCACTATTCGATTAAAGTTAGGCCTGTTTTATTACTGCTTACGACCTAAGCTTCCGCGGCGACATAAATCACGACGAATACGAGTAATACCCGCTTCTGGTTTTTGCTTTTCATCAAGGCTGGCAAGAACCAGTTCTAAGATACGTTCAGCGATATCTCTATGGCGCTGTGCAAGGGACAACACTGGGCATTCAAGAAAATCTAATAGCTCGTTATCACCAAATGTGGCAATAACCATGTGCTCAGGTAAACGACCACTGCGCTTCAACGCAACATCCAAGACACCTTGTAGTAAGGAAAATGATGTTGTAAATAACGCGTCTGGCATCTCATTACCGCTATCCAGCCAATGCGCAAACACCTCTGCGGCTGAATCGCGTTCATAGCTATTTGCATACAGGTAATCAATCTTGCGCGGGTCTTCATTCCACGCCTTACGGAAACCTTGTTCGCGTAGATAACTGACTGACAGTTCAGGTAACGCCCCTAAATACAACACTGACTCAGCTTTAAATTTGCGTAATTCTGCTGAAATCATGAAAGCATCTTCTTGGTCATCACCAACGACACTAATAAAGTGTTCTTTTTCAAGGGCTCTATCAAGTGCGATAATCGGTAACGAACGGTTCGCCCAACGCTGATAAAACGGGTGCTCTGGCGGTAATGCTGTCGAGACAATAATCGCATCAACTTGCCGCTGTAAAAGGTGCTCAACACAACGAATTTCATTGTCGGGTTGGTCTTCCGAGCATGCTATCAGCAATTGATAACCACGTTGACGCGCCTGCCTTTCAAGGTAATTTGCTATACGGGTATAGCTAGTATTCTCCAAGTCAGGGATCACTAACCCAATCGAACGGGTGCGCCCTGCTCGTAGCCCCGCAGCAACTGCATTTGGATGGTAATTGTGTTCTCTGACGACTGCCATCACTTTTTCTACAGTTTTATCGCTGACTCGATACTGCTTGGCCTTGCCGTTGATCACATAACTAGCCGTTGTGCGGGAAACACCCGCTAGACGGGCTATCTCATCCAGTTTCACGTTAACCTCTTTACAATTTTGGGAATAGCCCCGAGTCATTCGGGGCCTTAAACGCGTTTATTCTACCTTCGGATGATAAATTTTTCATCGCATAATTTTATCACCGCGTGAAACACCGACGATCCCTGAGCGTACAACTTCAACAATTTCAGCAACACCACGTACTGATTCGATGAAAGCATCCAGTTTTTCGCTTGTTCCCGCTAGCTGAACGGTATAAAGCGTTGGAGTGACGTCAACAATTTGTCCACGGAAAATATCCGCACAACGCTTCACTTCGTCACGCCCATATCCAGAGGCTTGTAGCTTCACTAACATGATTTCACGTTCGATATGTGCTGACGCCGTCAGCTCACTGACACGCAACACATCAACCAATTTATGCAGTTGTTTCTCAATTTGCTCAAGAACCTTTGCATCCCCTTTCGTTTGGATAGTCATACGTGACAAGGTTGGGTCATCTGTTGGTGCAACGGTCAAACTTTCAATATTATAACCACGCTGAGAAAACAGACCGATGACACGGGACAAAGCACCTGATTCATTTTCTAATAAAACGGATAAAATACGACGCATGATCAGGTCCTCTCTGTTTTGCTCAACCACATTTCATCCATTGCACCACCACGGATCTGCATTGGATAAACGTGCTCAGTTTCATCAATATTGACATCAACGAAGACTAATCGCTGATTTTCATTCACTTCAACAAGGGCTTGTTTTAGTTTTTCTTCCAGTTCATCAGGTGTTGATATTGAAATACCAACGTGGCCATACGCTTGCGCTAACTTGATGAAATCAGGCAATGACTGCATGTAGGATTGTGAGTGACGGCCTTGATAAATCATATCCTGCCACTGCTTTACCATACCTAAGAAACCGTTGTTTAAATTGAGAACCAAAACCGGTAAGCCATATTGCAGAGCGGTTGAAAGCTCTTGGATGTTCATCTGGATGCTGCCATCCCCCGTCACACAGACAACGGTTGATTTTGGATGCGCTAATTTCACCCCTAATGCGGCAGGCAAACCAAATCCCATCGTTCCAAGCCCTCCTGAGTTTATCCAATGGCGAGGTTTATCAAAGGGATAATACAATGCCGCAAACATTTGGTGCTGCCCAACGTCAGACGTCACATAGGCTTCACCTTTTGTTAAACGGTAAATCATTTCAATGGCTTGTTGTGGTTTAACTTTGGTTTGGCTTGTTTCGTAGCGTAAGCATTGTTTACTACGCCATTGTTCAATTTCTTTCCACCATGAGGTGAGTGCTTGGCTATCTTGTTTAGCTGAAGCTTGGTCTAACTGACCTAACATTTGCTTTAATGTGAGTTTCGCATCACCCACGATTGGGATATCCGCATTAACTGTTTTTGAAATAGACGTTGGGTCAACATCAATTTGAATGACTGTCGCATTTGGGCAGTATTTTTCTAAATTGTTCGTTGTCCTATCATCAAAACGAACCCCAACGGCAAAAATCACATCAGAGTTGTGCATAACCTTGTTGGCTTCGTAAGTTCCATGCATTCCAAGCATCCCGACAGACTGCTTGTGAGTTTCTGGGAAAGCCCCTAATCCCATTAAGGTTGATACCACTGGTAATTGCAGTTTTTCTGCCAACTCAATAAGTTCAGCAGAGCAATTCGCGTTAATCGCACCCCCGCCAATATAGAAAACTGGTTTTTTTGCCGAAACCAATTTGGTTAATGCTTTTTTGATTTGCCCTTTGTGGCCTTGCAACGTTGGGTTATAAGAACGCAAAGAAACGTTTTCGGGATAACGGTAAGCAAACTTTAAGGCAGGGTTAACGGTGTCTTTAGGGAAATCAATCACTACAGGACCGGGGCGCCCACTTGCCGCAATATAAAAAGCCTTCTTAATAGTTTCAGGAATTTCTTCTGCGCTTTTAATTAAAAAACTGTGTTTAACTATTGGCCTTGAGATCCCAACCATGTCGCACTCTTGGAACGCATCATTACCAATTAGCGAGCTTGCAACCTGCCCCGATAACACCACCATCGGTACAGAATCCATATACGCGGTCGCAATACCAGTAATAGCATTCGTTGCCCCAGGGCCGGATGTCACTAACACGACCCCAACATCCCCTGTTGAACGTGCATAACCATCCGCCATATGCACCGCAGCCTGTTCATGACGCACTAATATATGTTCTACCCCGCCAACTGTATGAAGTGCATCATAAATATCTAATACTGCACCGCCTGGATAACCAAACACGTGCTTTACTCCTTGGTCAATCAACGATTTGACGACCATTTCCGCTCCCGACAACATCTCCATGAGTTTGCCCCCAGACATTATTTGCAAGTGAAGAGGTATGATCTACCCCTTTATTTTTATCATTTAAATTATGAAATTCGTGCTATTAACATATCGCTCTGGCTGAAACGAAGCAAACACCATTTCAGTGCAAGGATCACGAAACTTTCACATCATCTTGAACATGGGTATTTGATAGATAAATTGACTGCAGATAAAAATAATGGGAGGAAAAATGACTGGTATGAATGAAAATACAGTGCCAATTTAATTAGTTGGCACCGTTAAAATTGTGATATTAAGCGATTATCTGAATAAATTGATAAAAATAGAACAAAAACAAGGCCCAACCTACCCATAATACGGGTAAGCTAGGTTACTTAAGTTATAAATTATTCTTTGTACATTGATTCAATTTCTAATTGATAGCGCTCAGAAATAATTTTACGTCGCAGCTTTAAAGTCGGTGTTAATTCGCCTTTTTCCATTGAAAAAGTTGTGGGTAACAAAGTAAAGCGCTTAACTTGGTGGAAGTTTTCGATATTTTTCTGTAAATCTCTTAAACGGTTTTCAAATAATGCCACAATATTCGAGTCTTTTAAGAGTTCTAAACGATCCCGATATTTCAAATTTATTGAGTTCGCATATTCTTCTAGGCTCTCATAGCAAGGTACGATCAGCGCTGAAACAAACTTGCGTGCATCGGCAATGACTGCAATGTGCTCAATAAACTTGTCTTGCCCTAATACGCCTTCAATCATTTGTGGTGCAATATATTTTCCGTTAGACGTTTTCATTAAATCTTTTAGTCTATCTGTAATATATAAATTGCCTTGTTCGTCAATTTTCCCTGCATCACCCGTTTTAAGCCAGCCATCTGCTGTAAACGTATCTAAGGTTTCAATCGGGCGGTTGTAATAGCCTTTCATAACCACCGGCCCTTTCACTTGTATTTCATCGTCCCTGCCAATACGCACTGAAACAGAAGATAGCGGTGTACCAATCGAGCCTAATGGGTATTTGCCCTCTTCCCAGCAAGATACCGTGGCGCAGGTCTCTGACATACCATAGCCATATTTGATGTTTACCCCTGCGGAAAGGAAAAACGCAATCACATCGTCATCTAGACGAGCGCCTGCGGCTGGCATGAAGCGAATTCGTCCACCTAATCCTTCACGAATTTTATTGAGTACCAGTTTATCGGCTATCGGGAAAATAGCGCGGTTAATAAAAGAGGGTTTGCGGCCTTTAGCTAAGGCTTTCACACGCTGCTTGCCAAGAGATATTGCGCAGCGAAATAGCGCTCTACGCACTAGAGGCGCTTTTGCTACTTTACTTTGTATTGCTGAATAAACTTTTTCATAAAAACGAGGAACCGCACACATCACTGTTGGTTTTATCTCAGCTAACGCTTCCCGGACCTGATTGGTGTCCGTTAAATAAACGTTTAGTGCGCCAACGTGCATAACGTAAAAGCTCCACGCACGTTCAAAAACATGTGAAAGTGGTAAGAAACTTAAAGAGACATCATCAGCAGTTAGTTGTAATCGTTCGTCATGGAGATACAGTTGCGCAGCCATGTTGTAGTAATCCAACATAACGCCTTTTGGTTCTCCGGTGGTGCCTGATGTATAGATGATGGTGAATAAATCACTGAGATTATGTGCAGCGATGCGTTCATCAAGTTCTGCTTGGTATGTCGCTTGTGATTGCGCCATAAAGGTGGATAAATGCAATGTGTCGATTGAGATATCAGCTAACTCAACATTGTCATTCATCGCAACAATCGTCGTTAATTGAGGGCAAAGAGCGGGTAATTGGCATGCAACTTGATATTGCGCATCGTCCCCAACAAACAGCACTCTAATATTCGCGTCATTAATAATATACGCGGCTTGCTCGATACTGCTAGTTGCATAAAGTGGCACCGTGACTGCCCTAATTTGTAGCGCGGCAAAGTCAACCAATGACCAGTTCATACTGTTATGGGCAAATAACCCAATATTTTCTTGTGCGATAACGTTTAATGCTAAGAGACGCAGAGAAATCGCTGATGTACGATCGCCTACCTCACCCCACGTTAATGAGCTTCGTTGCCCGTTATCCCATTGACTGAAAGCTATCCGGTTCGCTGATTCGTGTGCAGTGACCCTGCTACGTAAGCGATTAACCAAGTGGTATGGATATAGATTTTCAGTAATCAAAGTGTATTCCCTATAAGTCATTATCGATATAAGTTACCCGGCACATTCACAAGCACTTAACCATTCTTATTATTTCAGCTTACAAGTGTTAGCTGAATATTCGCAGTGTATCGACTAAAGAGATGCGTGAAAAGCATTTATATGTAAATTTTTTGCAAATGTTATGTCTGCAACAAAACACATCATAGGGCTAACTATAATGAGTTAATTACCTTATTGGTGTGTATATTTATAGGTGCGTCTGCAAGAACATAGAGATTGTAAGCCTTAACAAAATGACTATTTATTTTTCATCATGTCTAGGACAGCCTACAACCTCTCACAATGTTTAAATAGGCGTTCTACGCTGCTGCGGCTTGTTCAGGGAGTTCTTCAATCAATTGGTTAAATTGAGATTTCATCCATTGATGGCCTTTATCTCTAACCGTTGATTCATGCCACGTTAAATAGCAAGGTAGTGAGTCCCTAAGCCAAGGTAATGTTAATGTACGTAATTTCAGTTGGCCAAAGTAATGACCCACTAGCCATTTGGGTACAATAGCCACGAGATCCGTTTGAGCAACAATGCTCAATACACTATTTAAGTCAGTACCTTGATAGCTAATCGTATGCGATAACTCAGTATTATTGTAATAAGGTTTACTAAATGACCCCATGTTATCCATCGACATAATGGCATGACGTTCATTATTTAGTTCAATTTCAGAAATTGAATTACCAATACGTGGATGATGATTTGCAACTACTAAGACCAATTCATCATCAAATAAAACTTGATGTTGGAACTCTGCCTTTTCTAATTGGTTATAGCCAAGGAAAAAATCCATTTCTTGGTATTTTAATTGATGAGCAATCTTATTATCCATGAAAGAGTGGATAACTATATTAATATTAGGCGAGACTACCTTAAATTTTTCGACAATAATAGCAGCCAGACGAATGTCTAATGGCGAACAAATAGATAAATTAAATACTCGCTCACTATTTTGCGGATTAAAGCCTGCACTAGGTAACTCATTATGAACTAATTGTAATGCTTGCCTAATAGGCCCGAACAGTTGCTTAGCACGAGATGTCGGCTGAATACCACGCCCATAGCGCACAAACAATTCATCATTAAACATTGATTTTAAACGTGAAACTGCATTACTCACTGCAGGCTGAGACATCCCTAGAACTTGCGCCGCTTTTGTTACGTTTTGCATCTGCATCACTACGTCAAAAACCGTTAATAGGTTGAGGTCAACATTACGCAAATGAATATCGCTACTGTCTTTTTTAGCTGTTGAAATTGTATCAAAATCAGTCATTTTTTACTCCACTAATATATTTATCATTTTTCATTAACGAAAAGAGTCATTCATCTTAAAAACCGACGAATATATAAATTCATTAAATATTATTCTTAAAACAACTTATAGATAATAAGCTATTTCGCTTTCCCTGCATTTATTAAAACGACGTTTATATTACTTAACCTATTAATTAAACTTGCAGTATAAATATCATTATAAAACGTAAATATTCATCAACATAATGAATGATAACCACTTATTAGCCTTTCGCTCACTCACCATAAAAATAATAAAGCAATTTTTGCAAGAAATCATAATAAATCGCATTTAGAATCAATAAATATTCTCATTATCAGATTATTTTTTAAATACTCATTTATTAGATAATTAACTTAATTAAAAAGTATTGGCGAAGATGATTTATTCCCTGTATTGAGTCTCACTTCACATCAAAACAATAAAAACCACATAAAAATCAATGAGTTTAATCAAAACAACACTCAACCACACTTAACGAAAGAATTTTACCCTTATAACTACATAGAAATCCAGATAAAACAGAAGAGATACACCAAAAAAATAGCAACAACCACCAAGCGAGAGCCATAATTCATGATTGGTAAAAATATGCTAAAAATCTATGATTGACATTAACTTTAAGATAACGTATCAATAAATACAGTTTGATTAAGATACTCAAGAGAGACAGTTAAAATGACATTTTCTATTCGCCTACTAAGCCTACTACTACTCGCATTAAATTTGCGCGGTATGCTTATGGACGAAAAATAGAAATAAACTGTCCACAAACATGAAGAACCCGCGCAACCCGCGGGTTTTTTTATGCCTGCGGCTTTGGAAGAACATAACGCTAAGTAAAAACAAAATTCGATATGAGGAACACAATATGAGCAACCAAGTCATTATCTTCGATACCACCTTACGCGACGGTGAGCAGGCATTACAGGCAAGTTTGTCAGTCAGAGAAAAATTACAAATCGCCTTCGCATTAGAGCGTTTAGGCGTTGATATCATTGAAGCTGGTTTCCCAGTCTCTTCACCGGGTGACTTCGAATCTGTTCAAACTATCGCGAGAGAAATAAAAAATAGCCGAATTTGCGCATTAGCGCGTTGTATTGAAAATGACATTGATGTGGCCGCCGAGTCATTAAAAGTTGCCGAAGCTTTCCGTATTCATATTTTCTTAGCCACCTCCAACTTGCATATGGAGAAAAAATTAAATAAATCATTTGATGGTGTAATGGATATGGCAATCAACTCCATCAAGCGCGCTAGACGCTATACCGACGACGTTGAATTCTCCTGTGAAGACGCCGGCCGTACTGATCCCGACAATTTGTGCCGCATTGTAGAAACCGCGATTAATGCAGGCGCAACCACGATTAACATTCCAGATACTGTCGGTTATACAACACCTTACCAGTTTGGTGGTATTATCACTGATTTGTATAACCGAGTGCCTAATATTGATAAAGCCGTTATTTCTGTTCATTGCCATGATGATTTAGGGATGTCCGTTGCTAACTCAATCAGTGCCGTGCAAGCCGGTGCCCGCCAAGTAGAAGGTACCATCAACGGCTTAGGTGAACGCGCAGGCAATACGGCATTAGAAGAAGTGATTATGGCCATTAAATTGCGCGAACAAATGTTGAATGTGCATACCAATATTAATCACAAAGAAATTTACCGTACCAGCCAATTAGTTAGCCAATTATGTAATACACCAATCCCAGCCAATAAAGCGGTTGTCGGCAGCAACGCATTTGCTCACTCATCAGGAATTCACCAAGATGGTGTGCTGAAAAACCGTGAAACCTACGAAATTATGACGCCAGAGTCCATTGGTTTAAAAGAACAGCAATTGAATTTAACCTCACGTTCTGGCCGCGCCGCTGTTAAGCACCGTATGGAGGAGATGGGGTATCACGAAGGTAAAGATTTCAAATTGGATGAATTGTATACTGCATTTTTGAATTTAGCCGATAAAAAAGGCCAAGTCTTTGACTATGACTTAGAAGCTTTGGCTTTCTTCACAAAACAACAAGATGAGACTGACCACTTCGTCATGGACTATTTCAGTACACAATCAGGCTCGAGTATCGTCGCAACAGCGACAGTCAAAATGCAGTGTGGCGATGAAGTAAAATCTGAAGCGGCAACCGGCAATGGCCCTGTTGATGCTATCTATCAAGCCATCAGCAACATTACCCAATTCCCTATGAAATTAGTCTCTTATCAGTTATCGGCTAAAGGCCACGGTGAAAATGCATTAGGTCAAGTGGATATCGTGGTTGAGTGCCATAACCGTAAGTTCCACGGGATGGGGTTAGCGACAGATATCGTCGAATCATCAGCAAAAGCCATGGTGCATGTGTTGAATAGCATTTGGCGCTCAGAGCAAGTTGAAAAAGAAAAACAAAAAATAAATCAAGAATCACAATCAAACACAAAGGAAGCTGTTTAACAATGTCTAGTTATAAAATTGCCGTATTACCGGGTGATGGCATCGGTCCAGAAGTGATGGCGCAAGCTCACAAGGTTTTAGCTGCTATCAGCAAACGTTTTGCAATAACAATCAACACCACTGAGTATGATGTGGGCGGTGCGGCAATCGACAAACACGGTGAGCCATTACCACAGGCCACTGTAAAAGGTTGTGAGGAAGCTGATGCTGTCTTATTTGGTTCTGTCGGTGGGCCGAAATGGGAACACTTGCCACCCGACAGCCAGCCTGAGCGTGGTGCATTATTACCTTTACGTAAGCATTTTAAATTATTCAGTAATTTACGCCCTGCTCGTTTATATCAAGCATTAGAAGCATTTTGCCCATTACGTGCAGACATCGCAGCTCAAGGCTTTGATATTCTTTGTGTGCGTGAATTAACCGGTGGGATTTACTTCGGTCAACCCAAAGGCCGTAAAGGTGAAGGCCAAGAAGAGTATGCATTTGATACTGAAGTTTATCACCGCTATGAAATCGAGCGCATTGCACGTATTGCGTTTGAATCGGCTCGCAAACGTAATAACAAAGTCACATCAATTGACAAAGCAAACGTATTGCAAAGCTCAGTATTATGGCGTGAAGTGGTCAATCAAATCGCAAAAGAATATCCAGATGTTGAAGTCAGCCATATGTATATTGATAACGCGGCCATGCAAATGATCAAAGCCCCATCTCAGTTTGATGTGGTGTTATGTTCTAACTTGTTCGGCGATATCATTTCTGATGAATGTGCGATGATCACTGGCTCCATGGGCATGCTGCCTTCTGCGAGCTTGAATGAAGCAGGATTTGGTTTGTATGAACCTGCGGGCGGCTCTGCACCAGATATTGCTGGAAAAAATATTGCTAACCCAATCGCACAAATTTTATCTGCTTCCATGCTGCTAAGATTTAGCTTAGACCAAGCCGATGCCGCAGATGCCATCGAACGCGCAGTCAATAAAGCCTTAGAAGAAGGTTATAGAACATCAGACTTAGCAGGTGCAGGTCAGTCAATAAGTACCAGTGAAATGGGCGATATTATTGCTCGTTATATTGCAGAAGGGGTTTAACATGGCCAAGACTTTATATCAAAAATTGTATGATGCCCACGTTGTCCGTGAGGTCGAAAATGAAATCCCTTTGATTTATATCGATCGCCATTTGGTGCATGAAGTGACATCACCTCAAGCCTTTGACGGTTTGAGAACTAAAAACCGCCCGTTGCATCAGCCAAGTAAAACATTTGCAACAATGGATCACAACGTATCGACACAAACCAAAGATATCAATGCTTGTGGTGATATGGCCCGCATTCAAATGCAAGAATTAATGAAGAACTGTAAAGAGTTCGGCGTAACTTTGTATGATTTGAATCACCCATACCAAGGTATTGTCCATGTGATGGGGCCTGAGCAAGGTATTACTTTGCCCGGTATGACCATTGTATGTGGCGATTCCCACACCGCAACCCACGGTGCATTTGGCTCATTAGCCTTTGGTATCGGAACATCTGAAGTTGAGCACGTGATGGCGACTCAAACGCTGAAACAAGCACGCGCTAAAACAATGAAAATTGAAGTCGTAGGCAAAGCTCCAGCAGGTATTACCGCAAAAGATATCGTGTTAGCCATTATCGGTACAACTGGCAGCGCAGGCGGTACTGGCTATATTGTTGAATTTTGCGGTGAAGCCATCGAAAACTTGAGTATGGAAGGCCGTATGACTGTGTGTAATATGGCTATCGAGTTAGGCGCAAAAGCCGGGATTATCGCACCGGATGAAACCACCTTTGCCTATATGAAAGGCCGCCAATTTGCACCTAAAGGCCAACAATGGGACGATGCAGTTGCTTATTGGAAAACATTAAAAACCGATGACGATGCTGAGTTCGATAAAATCATTACAATTCAGGCTAGTAGCATCGCACCACAAGTTACTTGGGGAACCAACCCTGGGCAGGTGATTGCCATCAACCAACCGATCCCTGCTCCTGAGTCATTTGCAGACCCCGTTGAGCGAGCATCTGCTGAAAAAGCATTAGCTTACATGGGGTTAGAGTCTGGCATTAAATTATCTGACGTCAAAATTGATAAAGTCTTTATTGGCTCATGTACGAATTCACGTATTGAAGATTTACGTGCTGCCGCTGCAATTGCCAAAGGCAAAAAAGTGGCGAATGGCGTACAAGCCATTGTTGTTCCCGGATCTGGCCCAGTTAAGGCCCAAGCTGAGCAAGAAGGTTTGGATAAAATCTTTATTGAAGCAGGCTTTGAATGGCGCTTGCCAGGCTGCTCCATGTGTTTAGCGATGAATAATGACCGTTTAAACCCAGGCGAGCGCTGTGCATCAACCAGTAACCGTAACTTTGAAGGCCGCCAAGGTCGTGCTGGTCGTACTCACTTGGTTAGCCCAGCAATGGCAGCCGCTGCGGCGATTAATGGCCATTTTGCTGATGTACGTGATATTCAAATCTAAGGAGAAAAATGATGGAAAAGTTTATTACACACGTCGGGATTGTCGCTCCTTTAGATGCAGCAAATGTTGATACTGATGCCATTATCCCTAAGCAATTTTTACAAAAAGTCACGCGGACGGGTTTTGGCCAACATTTGTTTAATGACTGGCGTTTTTTAGATGAGAACGGGCAACAGCCTAATCCTGATTTCGTATTAAATAAACCAGTTTTCAAAGGGGCAAGTATTTTATTAGCTCGTGAAAACTTTGGTTGTGGCTCATCTCGTGAGCACGCACCTTGGGCATTAACTGACTTTGGTATTCAAGTGGTTATCGCCCCAAGTTTTGCTGATATTTTTTATGGTAACTCGTTCAATAACCAATTATTACCAATTAAATTAAGTGAAACCGAAGTGGATGAGCTGTTTAATTATGTTAATAGCCATGAAGGTTGCCAATTTACGGTGGACTTAGAAGCCCAAACCGTGACCGCAGGAGATAAAACCTATCATTTTGAAATCGACAGCTTCCGCCGCCACTGCATGATGAATGGTTTGGATAGCATTGGTTTGACACTGCAACATGTCGACCAAATCAAGGATTTTGAAAGCAAGATCCCATCATTTATGCAATAAATCCTTTTCTACGCCTACTTTGGTGGGCGTAGTTCCTCTTTTAGCTCTAATTCTCCAACTAAACCGCCTACTTCGCACCAAAAATGCGGAATTAATCCTTATTAACAAATTTACGACCTAAAAGTACTTCCCCATTAAATTCTTCCTGTATAATTAACTCAAATATCTTTCGACGACACCAATACCACTACAAATTACATACTTTTGGCTTTTGGCTTTTGGCTTTTGGCTTTTGGCTTTTGGCTTTTGGCTTTTGGCTTTTGGCTTTTGGCTTTTGGCTTAACTATTTTTTCTAAATAGTTTGTGTTGTGGCAAGGCGGCAAACGAGGATATCCCTAGGAGCATACACCAGTATGTGACTAGGGTAGCGGAGTGAAGCCAACACAGCCACGGCGCAAAATATGACGAAAAAATAAGTATGTGACGGCGATAGCTGAGCGCAGCCAACACAGCCACGGCGCAAAATATGACGAAAAAATAAAAAAAAGCCGGTAAAAACCGGCTCGGTGATAAACACCATTACTCTAAATGGGGGAGTCGGTCGGCAACATGCAGACCAAACGAGCTACTTACTGCCTTCTATTATCGTGAGATTTTAGGAAATTAAAATTGATGTGTTTTTTGCCGGAGTTCCTCTTTTATGTCTAATTCTCGATTACAAACCCAATTTATTCGTCTCTGGCAACATTTTCAGGGCCAAGACAGTGAAACAACGCTGCAAGATATAGCTGATACGCTGTTTTGCTCTCGCCGTCATGTTCGGACACTGCTTAATAATATGCAATCACACGGTTGGCTTAGCTGGCAAGCAGAGTCTGGTCGAGGAAAGCGCTCCACTCTTATTTTCCATGTTAATGGCTTAGAGCTACAACAGGCACAGGCTGAACAATTACTCAAAGAAGAAAGTATTGAGAAATTGGTTGCACTGGTTGGTGATAAGGAAACCATTCGCCAAATGGTATTGTCTGAACTGGAACGCAGCTATCGACAAGGTAAAAACTTATTACGGATTATTTATTATCGTGATTTTCCGACACTGCTTCCCGGTGCGCCAATGCGCCGCTCAGAAATTCACTTAATGAGCCAAATATTTAATGGCCTTACCCATATAAATGAGGAAAAAGGGGAAGTGGAAAATGGCCTTGCCCACCATTGGCAGTCCGTCAATGAGACCCAATGGCGTTTCTATTTACGCCCCGCTATTTATTTCCATCATGGGCGAGAAATGGTTGCTGACGATATTATCTATTCCCTTTTACGCTTAAAAACCTGTTGGCCTCTGTTCTCTCATATACAATCCGTCAGCTCACCACACCCTTATGTTATTGATATCACGTTAAGTGAGCCTGATAAACAACTGCCTTGGTTGTTAGGCAGCCATCATGCGGCTATTTTACCGAAGGAGTGGGAGAGCCTAGAAAATTTTAGCCGTTGCCCAATCGGCACGGGTCCTTATCAAGTGGAAAAAAACTTGCCACAAAAACTCACTATTACGGCTTTTGACCGCTATTTTGGTTATCGTGCGCTGCTTGATGAAGTGACTATTTGGGTGGTTCCTGAACTCTCAGAACAAATGGTTTGTACGACATTAAAAATGGATGGTGATAAGCACCATAATGGCTCGCTCGAAAGCCGTATGGAAGAAGGCTGTTATTTTCTGTTAATGGACCAGCGTTCAACCATTACTCAGCGTGAAGATGTCCGTAAATGGTTGTGTAGCTTTTTAACCCCAATTAACCTGCTTGCCCACTGTGAGCCGTTTTATCAGCGCCATTGGGCCCCTGCTTATGGCCTGTTACTCCATTGGCACCACAGTAAAATGCTAACCTTGTTCCCTAAGCCTGAAGATTTAACAGAGCTAACTGTCACTTTTTATCGCAACCACCATGAGTTCTATGCGATTAGCCAAATCATGAAACGCGTGTTGCAGCAGCAAGGTGTGGAGCTCAAGATCAATATTATTGATTACGATGATTGGTTTAATGGCAATGGGCAAAGTGATATCTGGTTAACAACCGCTAACTTTTTTAAACCTCTTGAGTTTTCCATTTTTGCAACCTTGTACGAAATGCCGTTGTTACGTCAGTGCCTTAATAACCCCCTCAGTGATGAACTCAATCTATGGCGTAATAACCAATTAGATGTTGAAGCTTGGTGTGAAAGCTTAATTGACTCACAAATTTTTCACCCCATCTTTCATCATTGGCTCGAACTGCAAGGCCAAAACACCATGCGCGGTGTACGGATGAACACCTTTGGCTGGTTTGATTTTAAATCCGCCTGGTTTAAACCTTCTGAGGATAACCTAACAAAATATTGATAGTTATGAACAGATAAAATGAATAATAAGGATGTTATTCACTTTTTCTGTGGATATCCATGTGAACAACCTCATGGTAATCAGGGTATATCCCCAAATCACTTTTTTATCAGAAAAAAGAAAAATTAAATAATCACTGATAAATCAAATAAATAAATAACGAAAAATCAGTTTATCCACTGACTATTTTTTTTACTAAAATGCCTAAGACTTCAACTGAGCAAAGATCAAACAACGTTGTATTTATCCACAAGATATGTGCTTAACTTACTCATATTCTGTGACTCTCGTCATAAAAACCGTTTCGTCAAGGCTGTAAATACACACAGTAATCTCGATTTTTCACAGTTATCCAGAAATCCTGTGGATAACCTAGTGCATGATCCTGTGATTATCTTGGGATGAACTTGAATAACCTCTGTAATAATTTATAATTCAGATAAATAAATAACATTATATTCATATATATCATATGGTTAAAAATACCATAGAAAAAGTGTTATACTTCTTAAGTTATATGTATTTCCACTGGCTACTTTTTATACATTACTATTCAAACCATGACGCCATTTATTGCACCGCCACCACCAGATAACGAAGCGACCTTAATGGCCCGAGCGCAAGCTCTTGCTGGCTACACGCTTGGTCAACTCGCCCAACATGCAGCGATCCCTATTCCTCCTGATCTCAAGCGAGACAAAGGCTGGGTTGGCATGTTATTGGAATATTATTTAGGCGCGAGCGCGGGAAGTAAGGCAGAGCAAGATTTCGCCCATATTGGTATTGAATTAAAAACTATTCCTATTGACCGTCATGGTGCTCCACTCGAAACCACCTTTGTTTCTGTTGCACCGTTAACGGGAAATAGCGGCTTAACATGGGAAAATAGCCATGTTCGTCGCAAACTATCCCGTATTTTATGGTTTCCTATCGAAGGGGAAAGGCAAATTCCGCTCTCACAGCGCCGAGTCGCAAACCCATTAATCTGGAGCCCCTCCCCCTTAGAAGAGCAGTTACTACGACAAGATTGGGAAGAGTTAATGGATCTCATTGTGTTAGGCAAAGTGGAAAGTATCACTGCACGTCATGGGCAGGTATTACAGATCCGTCCTAAAGCGGCGAACAATAAAGCATTAACTGAAGCTATTGGTGAGTTTGGTCAACCTATTATGACGCTACCTCGTGGCTTTTATCTAAAAAAGGATTTTACAGGCCCGCTGTTAGCACGGCATTTTAGTTTATCTTAATCAACAAGGTGTCGCCTGTACCAAAGCAGACGATAAAAATTTATCACTGTTTCATTGTAGAAGGTGCACAGATGTTTGAGTGGATACTCGACCCCAATGCATGGATGGCACTTGCCACCCTAACCATATTAGAAATTGTCCTAGGCATCGATAATATTATTTTTCTGAGTATTGTGGTGAGCAAGCTTCCGAGCCACCAGCAAAATAGTGCCAGACGGACAGGCCTTATTGCAGCAATGGTGATGCGCCTTGCGCTATTGGCTTCGATTGCTTGGTTATCACGCCTTACCACCCCACTTTTTACAGTTGCTGACCATGTGGTATCTGCACGCGATCTCATATTATGCGCAGGTGGAATATTCCTTATTTGGAAAGCAAGCCAAGAAATTTTTGAAACCATTGAAGGAGAAGGTGAAAATAATCTAGCCAATAAGAAAGTGAGCTCATTTTGGGGCGCTATCGTACAAATTGCTTTATTAGACATTATCTTCAGTTTAGATTCAGTGATCACCGCGGTGGGGCTTTCAGACCACTTATTTATCATGATGGCAGCAGTGGTCATCGCTGTACTCATTATGATGCTTGCGGCCAAACCCATTGGCGACTTTGTTGAACGTTACCCTTCCGTAAAAATCTTGGCCTTATCATTTTTGATTTTAGTTGGCTTCACATTGCTGCTTGAAAGTGTTCAAGTCCATGTTTCTAAAGGCTACATTTATTTTGCTATGTTTTTTTCTATGGCAGTGCAAGTTCTCAATATCTTGCGCAGTAAGAAATGGAAAAACAGAAACCAAACTGATTAAGATGGCAATCTAACCGCTTGTTTAGCCGCTAAAATAGCCCCTTCTACCGCTTTTTTTGCTTGTGGGCTATTTTTCCAGCAGCTTGAGCCTGTTAATGCGGCTCCAGAAATTAAAATTTCATCATAGGAGGCTTCACTTAATTGTGCGAGTGAACTAAACCCCATTTGTTCTAAACGGCTAATCACCATGGGGCCAACACCTTTGACAGCCAATAAAATCTGTTTTTCTGATTCGGAAAATGCCATTTGACGATCCTCTTGTGAATGAATTGATATTTATTAAGCGAATATTTTGCATTTTACCTATTTAATACTTTAAAATTGCAACTATAACAATGCCAGTTTTAATAATTATTAACTGACCTATCTTATCACCCATCTGTACCTGCTTTGTGTTAGGAATTCACCATGTATAACGCGCCACTGACCAACCCACATCAACACACGATGCAATTACCTGATAGCCGTCAATTTTGCTGGTTTGAGTCGGGCCCTAAAACAGGCTTTCCTGTTATTTTTTGTACCGGTGCGGGTATGAGTGGTTCATTAGGATTTGGTTTGGATTTACTCGAACAACTGAATATTCGTTTGATTGTTCCTGAACGTGCGGGGCTTGGTGAGTCAACATTTCACCCTGAAAAATCATTAAAAAATTTTGCTATGGATGTTCAAGCACTGTTAGATAAGCAGTCCATTACTCAATATTCTGTCATCGGTTTTTCTCAAGGTGCTGTTTTTGCCATGGCTATCGCTCACTATTGCCAACCTATCTCACTGTCTATTGTGTCAGGGCAAGACCAATTTGAATACCCTGCAACTCGCGCAATACTCAGTGCTGATATCGTGAACATGCAAGAGCAAGCCCTTAACAGCCCTGAAGCGCTGTCTGATTGGCTATTAAAAAATGTCACTGGTGAGTGGCTATTGGCGTTTATTCTTAATTGCAGTGCAGAAATCGACCAACAACTCTACAATGAAGAACATTTCCTTGAGGCATATAGCCATTGCATGCGACGTGCTTTCGCCCAAGGCAACCAAGGATATGTTCAAGACTTATTAATTGCATTGCAGAAATGGGAATTCGCCCCTGAAACGACCTGCGTGCCCGTCTCTTTATGGTATGGCGAACTCGATATGAGCACAGTCCATTCCCCTGATTTTGGCAAAATATTAGCCAGCCGTTTTCCCAATTGCCAACATCATTTATTAAGCGATGAGGGAGGCTCACTACTTTGGACACAAGCGGAAGCTATTTTAGCCGATATTCAGCAGCATGCTGCATAAGCAAAAACCGCGATGAGTTATTCATCGCGGCTATTATTTACACCCTAAATTCACATGAGTGAATTAACGATAGACAATCCCACCGTCAGTCAAAATAGATTGACCAGTAATATAGTCAGAGTCATCGCTTGCTAAGAATGCCACTAGACCCGCGACATCATCAGGGGTTTGAGCACGACCAAGCGCGATCCCTTCAACATATTTTTTGTAAGTTTCACCTTTTGGCGCTCCTGTAATTTCAGCGAAGCGCTCATCGATTTCCACCCACATATCAGTACCAACAATACCAGGGCAATACGCATTCACCGTTATACCTGAGCTTGCGTATTCTTTGGCCGCGGCTTGGGTTAACGCACGAACCGCAAATTTAGTTGCAGAGTACACACCTAACATCGCGAAACCATCATGCCCTGCAATAGAGGATGCATTGATGATTTTCCCTTTATGTTTACGTTCTTGGAATTTCTCGCTCGCGGCTTGAATACCCCACATGGTGCCATCTACGTTAATTTTGAATATTAAATCCATATCTTCTTGGCGAACATCAGCGATTGGCTTAACTTGTGCAATCCCTGCGTTGTTAATCATTACATCAAAACCACCTAACTCCGCTTCTGCATGAGCCACCGCGGCAAAGACTTGGTCACGCTGACTGATATCTGCAGCAAATGTGGTAACTTTACGGCCTAATGCTTCAATTTCTTTGGCAACATCTTGGAGTTTGTCTTTTTTCAAATCCACCAGTGCGATATCAGCCCCTTCTTTCGCTAAACGCAGTGCGATACCACGACCAATACCCTGCGCTGCACCAGTAACTAAAATAACTTTATTATTTAACGCCATACTTATCTCCTACTGAATAATAGCCAAATTGACTAGTCCACCAATCCTCATAAGTTAACAATAATAACAACAAGTTACAAAGTAATGATTTTTACCTACTATTCCTAACTAATAAAAAACATTTCACTATTGAGACTGTGAATATTTTTTATTTACCAAAGAAAAAGGTATGAATAATGAAATTCGAAGATAATCTTTAATAAAAATCATTCTCAATAAGATAAACAAAAAATGCTATTCCTTTAACTTTGTACGATTAACAAACGATTTAATGAGGTTTGAATATAAAAAAGCCACCGAGTAGGTGGCTTTTGTTCGCGTAAACGTTAAATTGTTTATTTTTTAGCGGCTTGAATATATAACATTTCTAATGCGATAGATGCGGCGGCTAATGCTGTGATCTCAGATTGGTCATAAGCGGGAGCGACTTCCACTAAATCCATACCCACGATATTTAATGACTGTATTCCACGCAATAATTTCAATGCACGATCTGACGTTAAACCACCAATAACAGGGGTTCCCGTTCCCGGCGCAAAGGCAGGGTCAAGGCAGTCAATATCGAAAGTCAGATAAACAGGCATATCGCCAACAATCTCTTTGATCTGTGCAACCATGTCATCCACACTGCGATCATTCACCTGAGCTGCATCCAATACAGTAAAACCATTGTCGCTGTCATGTTCAGTACGAATACCAATTTGCACTGAATGATTTGGGTCGATTAGGCCTTCTTTTGGCGCATGATAGAACATGGTTCCGTGGTCAAACTTGCTACCATTACCGTAAGTATCTGTATGTGCATCGAAATGAACTAAGGCCATTTTCCCAAAGTGTTTCGCATGAGCACGCAGCAATGGCAATGTAACGAAGTGGTCGCCACCAAAGGTCAAGCAACGTTTACCTGATTCAAGCAGTTTTTCAGTATGGGCTTGCAGTTTGTCACTCATATCTTGTGCATCACCGAAAGCAAATACCACGTCACCACAGTCAACCACATTTAAACGTTCAGTTAACTTAAAGTTCCATGGCCAGCGGTGGCTTTCCCACGCAAGATTCGTGGAAACTTGGCGAATTGCAGCTGGCCCATGACGGCTACCAGCACGACCAGAGGTTGCCATATCAAACGGTACACCGGTGATCACCCACTCTGCATCTGAGCTATAAGGCTGAAAATTCAGCGGAAAACGTAAGAAACCAAATGCGTTAGAAACCAGTGAGTTATCAACTTGATTACCTAAAGTACTATTAATCATTTCTGTTCCTCAAAACGGGCCGGCCCATTAGCAAGCCCTTTTAATATTCAATTCGAATAGTTTTTACCTAATTAACTTCGCACAGTATAAATAATAAACAAATCATATTATTTGCACAAAGTTATTATCTGTTCAGTATCTTAATACGTTATGACTCATATAGTGCGCTAAATAGTTCGTGCTGTCGCTAGGCGGCAAGATGAGCCAATCCCTAGGAGCATACACAAGTATGTGACTAGGGTTGGCAAATGCAGCCAACAACGCGACGGTGCGAAATATAACGCGCATTGAGCATTTATTCGTCTTCGAGATAAGTATACCCATACAAACCATTCTCGAACTCTTCGACAAAGTCTTTTTGCAACTGCTCACTCAAACCCGTGCCTTTTACTTGCTCTGTGAAACTTTCTAATAGGACTTCAGGGACTAATTTAACGTATTGCAGCATATCTGCCACAGAATCGCCCTCTTCACTTTGCAAGTAACGCAGGTTACCTTGGCTATCAACCCAGACATCTATTGCGGCAGTATCACCAAATAAGTTATGCATATTTCCTAAAATTTCCTGATACGCGCCAATCATAAAGAAACCTATCATCGGCGGGTTTTCAGGGTCATAAGCCGGCATTGGCATTGTGGTTTCAACGCCATCACCATCAACGTAGTGGTCAATAATACCATCAGAATCACAGGTGATATCTAACAATACCGCACGGCGGTCTAATGGTTTATCTAACCCTTCAATCGGTAATACTGGGAACACTTGGTCAATTCCCCAAGAGTCTGGCAGCGATTGGAATAAAGAAAAGTTCACATAAAACTTATCAGCCATACGCTCTTGCAGTTCGTCGATGATTGGACGATGAGCACGATTGCTTGGGTCGAGATCTTGCTGGATACGACGGCAAATATTCAGGTATAGCTCTTCTGCCCATGCACGTTGAGTCAAATCTAACACGCCATGTGCATACTGAGTGTGCGCTTCTTGTAAGTCGAATTGGCTATCATGCAACCATTCACGTAATGAACGGCTATTGCCCTGATGCTGCATCGACTCCCAGGTATCCCATAAGGAAATTAATGAACGCGGTGCATCTTCATGTGGCGGTGTTGTTTTGGTAAATTCATTGCGTTCAACCCCAATCACATTGGAGACTAAAACGGTATGATGAGCGGTAAGTGCTCGGCCAGACTCCGTGATCACCGTTGGGTGCGGTAAATTAAACTCTTCACACGCATCCCCAATCGCCCAAATGACGTTGTTAGCGTATTCATTTAAGCCATAGTTGACGGAGCAATCGGATTGAGAACGAGTGCCTTCATAATCAACACCAAGGCCACCGCCCACATCAAAGCACTGGATATTGACACCTAAGCGATGCAATTCCACATAAAAGCGGGCTGATTCACGGACACCAGTGGCAATATCGCGAATATTGGCCATCTGAGAGCCTAAATGGAAATGAAGCAACTGCAAACTATCTAGGCGATTTGCATTGCGTAAAATTTCCACTAACTGTAATACTTGGGTTGCAGCCAAACCAAATTTAGATTTTTCACCACCACTTGCTTGCCACTTACCTGAGCCTTGAGAAGCCAAACGGGCGCGAACCCCTAAGCGTGGCGTGACATTTAAGCTTTCCGCTTCTTTTAACACCATCTCAATTTCAGACATTTTTTCGATAACAAGGTAAACCTTATGACCCAATTTTTCCCCAATTAACGCTAATCGGATATATTCACGGTCTTTATATCCATTACAGACGATAACGGTTTGTGTTTTACCTGCGTTCGCTAAAACTGCCATTAACTCAGCTTTTGAGCCAGCTTCAAGCCCTAACGGTTCCCCAGAATTAACTAATGATTCAATGACTCGGCGTTGTTGGTTAACTTTTATTGGATAAACCAAAAAGTAATCGCCTTTATAGCCATAAGACTCACGTGCGCGTCTAAATGCTGCGTTTATTGAACGCAAACGGTGCTGTAAGATTTGCGGGAAACAAAACAGTGCAGGTAAGCGTAAATGCTCCTGCTCTTCTTTCACTTGATTAACAAGGTCAGCTAAATCAACAAAGGTGTCAGGGTTCTCAGGGTTCGGGCAAACACAGACATTTCCGCGCTCATTCACCTGATAGTAACCACCACCCCAATACGCGATGTTGTACGTCTGACGCATTTTGCGAGCGATATTATCATTCATAATAAACTCCTTTATGGAGGGGTGAGTGACGCGTTCTCCTTCCTGATGTATGTCAGTGAAGACATAACACTGCAAGGCAGTTATGTTGGGGAAACGGCAATACTCAGATTTTAATAAAAAGTGCTTAGAACTTCTAAACAGTGACAATATACGACCTTAAGCTGACAGATTAATGACTCAGCCTCGAAGGTGTATTAAAGATGTGACGGTAACTTCGTGATGAAGTAAAGAATGACAGGAAAGTAAATGCCAAAGTCACGCGGCGGTCCGCATATGACGGTTGGATACTGTTATTCAGTAGATTATGGATCATTACCCATTAACCCCCAATATAACTGTTTACCCTTTTAAAATTTCAATGTGGTAGCACTATTTTGGCAGGTTGACCTGTTGATTTAAGCTATATCACCTTATTTTTTATTGAAATTCAAAAGCTTATAAACATTCCTGATAGATAGCAGTCATTTTATATTATCCTGCTGGTATATAACGGGAAATAACAACCATCCGTTACGGTCGCAGTTTATACATCTATTACGCTCAAAAAGCAAAACCAAAATGACTAAATTGCGATAAAACTTTACCTATTGCTGTTTTATGTCCCTATTCGTTTTTTGTATAAATACAGGTAGAAATTTTTACTGTATGGGACTAAAATAGCCGTCTAGATGTTAAAACATCCAATTATAAATTTGCGAATTCTTAAGGTATTAATCTCATGGCTACACATCTCTTTACTTCTGAGTCTGTATCAGAAGGGCATCCAGATAAAATTGCTGATCAAATCTCTGACGCAGTACTTGATGCTATTCTGGAACAAGACCCGAAAGCTCGCGTTGCCTGCGAAACCTACGTCAAAACAGGTATGGTAATGGTCGGGGGAGAAATCACCACCAGCGCTTGGGTTGATATTGAAGAAATCACGCGCAAAACTGTTCGCGAAATTGGCTATACCAGTTCCGAAATGGGCTTTGATGCCAATTCATGTGCCGTTTTAAGTGCGATTGGTAAACAGTCGCCCGATATCAACCAAGGTGTTGACCGTGTTGACCCATCAGAACAAGGCGCGGGTGACCAAGGCCTGATGTTTGGTTATGCAACCAACGAAACTGATGTATTAATGCCTGCTCCTATTACTTATGCACACCGCTTAGTGCAGCGCCAAGCAGATGTTCGTAAAAATGGCACGTTGCCATGGTTACGCCCTGACGCGAAAAGTCAGGTTACTTTCCAATACGACAATAATAAAATTGTGGGTATTGACGCTGTTGTTTTATCTACTCAACATTCTGAAGATATTCAACAAAAAGACCTGCATGAAGCCGTGATGGAAGAAATCATCAAGCCAGTTCTCCCTGCAGAATGGTTATCAAAAGAGACAAAATACTTTATTAACCCAACGGGCCGTTTTGTTATCGGTGGTCCTATGGGTGACTGTGGTTTAACAGGCCGTAAAATCATTGTAGATACCTACGGCGGTATGGCTCGCCATGGTGGTGGGGCATTCTCTGGTAAAGACCCATCAAAAGTTGACCGTTCAGCAGCCTATGCAGCACGTTACGTGGCAAAAAATATTGTCGCAGCTGGCCTTGCAGACCGTTGTGAAATCCAAGTTTCTTACGCTATCGGTGTCGCAGAACCTACCTCGATTATGGTAGAGACGTTCGGCACAGGTAAAGTTGATGAATCACTGTTAATCCAATTAGTTCGTGAATTCTTTGACTTACGTCCTTACGGCTTAATTAAGATGCTGGATTTATTACACCCTATTTACCAACAAACTGCTTCATATGGCCATTTTGGTCGTTCTCAGTTCCCTTGGGAAAAAACGGATAAAGCAGAAGCATTGCGCGCCGCTGCGGGCTTGTAATTACTTTAGTAAATAAATTACATACAAAAAAACCCATCATTTGATGGGTTTTTTATTGCTCACAATGAACGATTAATTTTTTTGCGTAAACTGAAAAATTGCCATTCCAGCAACCATCGCTAATGTGAATATTATTCCTTGCGTTAATCCCATTCCTGTTAACAATAATGCAGGCCCTGGGCAGATCCCGGCTAGCCCCCACCCCACACCAAATAACACACTTCCAGTGACTAGTTTTTTATCAATCGTTTGATTTGTGGGTATTTGTAATGGGCAGTTAAGTAGGCTAACAGAACGTTTTTTGACCCATAAAAAAGTCATTCCACTAATTACCATTCCAACGGCCATCGTAATTAATAAAGAAGGATCCCACGTTCCAGTAATATCTAAAAACGCTAAAATTTTTGCTGGGTTTCCCATTCCGGCAATGACTAATCCTAGGCCAAATAATATCCCTGAAATTAATGCGATAAGAATAGGCATTGCTTTATCTCCCTATCCCAAAATGGTTGGCTAGAGCGACAGTCACAAAAGCAACGATCATAAAGAGCAATACTGCAACAATGGAACGACGGGATAACCTTGCCATACCGCAGATCCCATGACCGCTAGTACAGCCACTTCCCAGCCGTGAGCCAAAGCCGACAAACAGCCCAGCTAAAACTAAAATAGGTGTGCTGGTCGCAATGTTAACTTCAGGTGTATACACCAACCATGTAAATAACATTGGAGCGCTCATCAGGCCAATAATAAAAGCCACTTTCCACGCTGTATCCCCCTTAGTCGGTTTCAACAACCCGCCTAGGATACCACTGATACCGGCAATACGACCGTTAAATACTAATAAAATTGCAGCGGCTAAGCCAATCAACACTCCCCCAACTGCGGCAGACAGTGGCGTAAAATTAGCCCAATCTATGGTCATTTCATTTCTCCTTCACGGGGCAATAAAGCTGATATAACGTATTGAGCAGCGTAAATAATTTCTCATCTGCAATCGCATAGTAAATACGCTTTCCTTCTCGGCGCGTCATCACTAAGCCTTCATTACGCAATACCGTTAATTGTTGAGAGAGTGTCGGTTGTAATATTCCTAGCTGCTCTTCTAACTCACTAACGCAGGCTTCACCCTGTGTTAACTGGCATAGTAAAATTAAACGATCTGGATTCCCTAGTGTTTTCAGTAACGAAGCTGTTTCTAACGCGGCCTGCTTCATCGCTAACAGTTGCTGTTCAGAGGTATTATTGTGCATATGTTATGTCTGACATTTATTATATAAAAATACAATATATCTTTCGGTATAATGTATGTCAATTATTGCTTGTTTATGTCCATTACCTTCACGTATCCTTTACCCCATGAAAACAATCCGTGTGCCACTCTTTTTACAGCAACAAGTCATGCGCATATTGCGAGAAAAGCTCGCACTTGCAGAGCACAAACTCGAGCAGTCATTTTCGGAACCAACGGTTAATTACAAGCAACGAGGGACAACCGCGGGGAGTGCTTATTTAAAAGAATGGGAAATCCGCCTTAACCCCAGTTTACTCATCGAAAATACAGAACAATTTATTGATGAGGTTGTGCCTCATGAATTAGCACATCTGTTGGTTTTTCATGTATTTGGCCGCAAAGGTATCGCTCCACATGGCAAAGAATGGAAATGGATGATGCAACATGTACTGGAAGTCACTGCGAAACGTACACACAACTTTGCGGTTACAACAGTAAAAAGTCGAACATTTCGCTACCGTTGTGCCTGTGAAATGACCCATGAATTAACCATACGCCGTCATAACAAAGTGTTACGGGGTGAGAACCAATATTTATGTCGAAAATGTGGGGAAGTGTTAAAACAAGAAGAGATTTCTATCGTTGCGACAGAAAATTAGCTTTTCTGCCGCATCAAGTTTGAGGTGTGCGCTTAAGCAAACTCCGTCATCACTAATTTTGCGATTTCAAAGTAGATAATTAAGCCAGTTCCATCAATAAAAGTCGCAATGAACGGTGCAGAAACAACTGCTGGGTCCACTTTTAACTTCTTCAATACCATTGGAATAATTGAAGAAACAACCGCACTCCACATTGTGATAGCAACGATGGTTAAGCTAACCACAATAGTGACCTCGTGGCCAACACCTAAAATCCACGCACGGATTAATGCTGCACCACCGATAGTCACCGCCACTAAAAATGAGGTGGAGACCTCTTTCTTCAGAACGGTACCAAGGTTGCGTAAACTCACCTCGCCGAGCGCCATTGCACGGACTAATGTCGATGTAATTTGCGTTCCACTATTACCGCCTGTACCAATCAACAGTGGAATGAAAAACGCTAACGAAATTGCTGCTTCGAGTTGTTCTTCAAACGCTTTTAACACTGTTCCTGTATACGCTTCGGCCACAAATAGCATCAACAACCAAACGACACGTTTACGCCATAGAGTTACAGGGCTTGTCGTTAAGTAAGGCTCATCTAACGGGGTGGTCGCGCCTTGTAACTGCGCATCAAGTGTATTCTCATCTTCAATCAGTTCGGCGATATCTTGCGGACGCAAAACACCCATTAATTTGCCAAATTGCACCACAGGTATCATATCTAAACCGCTATGATTAATCAGATCATAAACATCATGACGCGACTGTTCCGGGGCAACAGAAAAATAATTGTGTCGCATGATATCAGACACTAATAAATTTTCAGGTGAAGCTAATAATGATTTGACTGAAAGAATACCATTTAAATAATTGTCGTTGTCGACAACAAATAAATAGGTTGGGATTTGCTCGCCATCAAGATGCTCAATAAGATTTTGTTTCACGCAAGCTATTGAGTCCGCGACAGATACTGGCAAATATGATTGGCTCATATAAGCACTTACTGTTGCATCATCAACTTTTGGTGATTGTGTATTATTGTCTTTGAGGCGTGCGCCTTTCATTGCGGACTGAGCAATAGCAACTGCTCCCGCTTTGTTCTGGGTAGTGAATGTCATTTTTTAGTCCCTATTACTGTTGGTTACTCAAACAGTACTCACATAGGGGCGAAACCAGATGAGAGAATGCAAAAGCTATCTCTTCGTCTCGGTTTTAGCACTATACAACGTATCCTGACTTTAGCAGGAAGTTACATGGGGATATACCTTCGGTCGATATATCCTGTCCTGATCTTGGGCGTCTCTCGACGTCGTCAGATCAGTAACCTATGTTTGTATAGGAGCCTCGCCTAACGAGATACTGCACTTTGGATGCGGCGCGAATTATACCCACTGGTGAATTAATTGCCACCCTATATCTACGTTTTTTTACGCATGGGAAACTTATTGTTTAAGTTCTGTTTAAGTTCATATGAATTACATCCACATAATGTAATAAAATGTAACTAATAATAAAATTAGATATTCAAATTAAAATAAATATATTTAGTTACTTCCCTACAACCAATCCTTGGATAAATCAAAGTAAGATCTGTAATATTATTTAACAAATCTTATCGATAATTAGTCAAAACTTATCCTTCTATTTACCTTACAATACAAAAATAACAACATAAAGGAGTAAGCATAATTAAATATAAACAATACGCTCTATAAGAGTAGATGCAATAACTAATGCCAACTGCCAATTGGTTTTTTATATTAACAATGTGCAAATAAACAAATAATGAAATAAGAAAATACACTTATGTCGCTATTTAAATCGACATTGTTATTGGAAAGCATTTTTTTAGATTGTTAATATTTAATATCAAGCATCAATTTAGTATTAAATATTACGGGAATTATCTTAGAATATTTTTTATTTTATTTAACAGTGAAAGTTTTATTATGGATAAAGTAATTGTTGGGATGTTAACAAATTTAACATTTCGCGTAAACGATGAAATCAAAATTGCAGCTATTTCCGCTTTAGGTGATTTCAAAGCAACGATTGAATATAATGATGCCATCATTCGGATCATAGAGTTATGTCAAGATCCAAACAAAGAAGTGGCTGTATCAGCGATTAATACACTGAGTAAGCTATCTATTTATTTTTTACGTGGTTCACTACCAGAACATTAATTACACTCTCATTCTGAGTACTGTAAATAATTACTATGATCTATTTTATAATACTGTCCCATTAATAATCTAATGAGACAGTTTGCGTATATTAAATGGTTTTACGCTATTTCAGTGTTACCTTGTAATTGGCAGCTGCAAGCTAAAACATAACCTTCAGCGATTTCTGCTTCAGTTAATGTCATTGTGCTTGTTGTTGTGTATTTCCCTGATAGCACTTTTGTTTTACAGCTTCCACAAACCCCTGCTCGGCAAGCCGCAATAACGGGCTGTTTATTTTGCTCCAGTGCAGATAATAAAGAAGTACCTACTGGGACTTTAAAATCGACCAATCGTTGACGAATTTTTAACGTAAGAATATCTTCACTATCAACAATATCTGGTTCAGTAGAAAAACGCTCCATAAAGAAATGTTCAGTAGGAACACCTAAATTCGCAGCAAATTGCTGTGCATTTTTCATATAAGGCACTGGCCCACATGTCATTACAATTCGTGAATCAATATCGGGTACTAAAGCTTTTAGTTTCTCTTCAGTTAAACGCCCTTGAGCAACATCGCCATTATCGGGAGTTTCTGGCATGACACACAACTGCAATCGTTCTGGGTATAGCTGAACCAGCTTTTGCCACTCCTGCGCAAAAATAACTTGCTTATCATCGCGAACATTAAAGAGTACTTTTACATGAGAACTCGGACGATTTACCATCAGCCAACGAGTCATTGACATAATCGGTGTCACACCACACCCTGCTGCTAACATCAAATACTGAGTATTTTTTAGATTAGCACATGTGAATTCCCCTTGAGCTTCAGAAAGCCAAAGATAATCGCCCTCTTTAACCGAACGTGTTAACCAATTTGACCCTTGACCATCATCTAAACGCCTGACTGTAATGGATATAAATCGACTTTGCCCGGGTGATGATGAAAGAGTGTAAGCACGCATGACATCATCACTATTTTTAATACTGACCAAGGCATATTGACCAGGTGAATATGTATAAAAATCATGATTGATAAGATTGATTGTCCAGACATCCGATGTTTCTTGGATAATCGAATGAACTTGCATTCTATTTGGACATAAACTGCTTGGCATGGTCATCGCGCTACTCCTTTAAAGGGGGTCGCAGCCCCCGTCTTTCACATCGTTTTTAAGCTTTTTCTATCGTTTTATTGATCATGCAGGTAAGATTTCTGCCAGATCTTGCTCAACCGTCGTAATACTACGCATGCCAAACTTCTCATTTAGCACATTTAATAAGTTTTCAGTTAAGAAACCCGGTGCTGTTGGGCCGGTATAAATATTTTTCACACCCAACGCTAACAATGTTAAGAGGATAACGATCGCTTTTTGCTCAAACCAAGACAGAATCAAACTCAATGGCAAATCATTAATACCACAACCAAGTTTTTCTGATAGATTCACTGCAAGCATGATTGCAGAATACGCATCGTTACATTGTCCTACATCCAGTAAGCGTGGCAGCCCTTCTAATGTACCGAAATCTAATTTGTTAAAACGATACTTACCACAAGCAAGTGTTAGGATTAAGCAATCTTCAGGCACACTACGCGCAAAATCTGTGTAATAGCTACGCTCACCGCGGCTACCATCACAACCACCAACAAGGAATACGTGACGTAATTTTTTCTGTGAAACTAAATCAATCACCGCATCTGCCGCGCCTAACAGTGTTTGACGACCAAAACCAACGGTAATTTTGTGCTCGATTTCAGTATACGGGAAACCGGTAAGCGACTGAGCTTGAGCTATCATTGCAGAAAAATCATCGCCAACTAAATGTTTTGCACCAGGCCAACCCACAATACTACGCGTCCAGATACGGTCTTTATAATCTCCAACATCAGGGTCAATGATACAGTTAGAGGTCATCAAGATAGACCCTGGGAATTTTGCAAATTCCACTTGCTGATTTTGCCAACCGCTACCATAGTTACCGACTAAATGAGGGTATTTTTTCAGTTCTGGGTAACCATGTGCTGGCAGCATTTCACCGTGAGTATAAATATTGATACCCGTACCTTCGGTTTGCTCTAACAGCATTTTTAAGTCTTTCAGGTCATGGCCTGAAATCAAAATACATTTCCCAGCGACTGGGCGAACGTTGACTTCCGTTGGTGTTGGATGACCAAATTCACTCGTTTCACCTGCATCCAGAATTTCCATGATCTTGAAATTCATCAAACCAATTGCCATGGCATTATCAAGCAGCTCATTCATATCTGATGGCAATGTTCCAAGCCAAGCCATAATTTCATGATATTGACCATAAACATCATTATCATACTGGCCTAAAACATGGGCGTGTTCCATATAGGCTGCTGCACCTTTTAAGCCATACAGGCATAACATACGTAAACCGTGAATGTCTTCACCGACTTCAGCTTTATCAATATCTAATGAAAATTGAGCCGCCTGTTCCTGCAAGGTTGGAATATCAGTCCCATTTAATTGCAAATTAATTAATGGGTGATTGAAAGCCACTGCACTATTCACAGATAGGCAATGTTTGATTAATTTATCACGTAAATAAATAGCTTCACGGGCATAACCAATAATACGCTCTGAATCAAAGTTGACGTTGGTTAAGGTAGAGAAAAATGCGCGCGGAGCAAAACTATCAATATCATGGTCAATAATACCCAGTGAGCGAGCAGTGACTGCGCTTGCAGATAAGCTTTGCAATACAGCAACTAATAAATCTTGTAGGTCAGATGTTTCTGCTGTTTTACCGCACATACCCTGCGCGTATGCACAGCCATTTCCAGCTGGAGTTCTAATTGTTTGTTCACATTGCACACAGTACATGTTGTTGGCCTCTTAAAGTTGCATTTCAAATACAACATTAAGACTACGCTCTTTATTAGAATAAAAAAGTGGAATTATTCGTTATCTAACGGTTTATTGATCTATATTAATATTCATTGCAAATGAGAACTATTAACAATATTAAAAGTATGCTATTCGTGCTGATTAATTTTATTTTTCACCTTTCTTGCTTAAATTCCCTATTTTGCATTTTATTTTATTCCTGATAACGTTCTTACGATAACTCTTGTTATACTTACCTATAAGTGTTTGTTATTCCATCGTATAAAGAGAATCCAATAAAGATGAGCCAAGTAAATTCAGTAAGTAAATCTATGATGAAAAATAGATTGCGGATTTTTAAACGGTTAAAAGAGTCAGATAAAACACCTGTAAAAATCTTACTACTCGCCGCACTGATTGGTGCAGCAGTCGGTCTTATCGGCTCACTATTTGAATTAGGAACAACTTGGATTAGCAACTATCGCATTCAATCGGTGAGTGAATGGGTTGCCCCTAAATGGTTGATGGTTGTGGGGATGTTTTTTATCTCTGCACTTCTTGCCATGTTAGGTTACTACCTTGTTAAACGGTTCTCTCCTGAATCAGGTGGGTCTGGGATCCCAGAAATTGAAGGTGCATTACAGGATTTACGCCCTGTAAGGTGGTGGAGGGTCATCCCGGTTAAGTTTATTGGTGGATTAGGGACATTGGGCTCAGGCATGGTGTTAGGACGAGAAGGGCCAACCGTGCAACTTGGTGCGAACCTTAGCCAAATGTTCTATGATTTATTTCGTTTAAAAGACAATGAGTCACGCCATACGTTGCTTGCCTCTGGTGCTGCCGCGGGTTTATCCACTGCATTTAATGCCCCTTTAGCCGGTATTTTATTTATTATTGAAGAAATGCGCCCACAATTTAAATACAGTTTAATTTCAATTAAAGCGGTATTTATCGGTGTTGTTACCTCCACGATTGTCTATCGGTTAATTAATGGGGAAGCTATTGTATTAAATATCGGCCAATTTTCTTCTGCGCCAATGAATACTTTATGGCTTTATTTAATTTTAGGTTTAATGTTTGGTGTCATCGGTATCTGTTTTAATGGCTTTTTATTGTACTTACAAAGCAAATTTTTAGCATTTTACCAAAATAAAATTTCTCGCTTTGTCTTGATGGGCGGGTTAATTGGTGGTGCCTGTGGTGCAGTTGGTGTTTACCTGCCTGAAATTGTTGGTGGTGGTTATTCAGTGATCCACCAGATGGTTGCAGGCCAATTCACCATCACATTGTTATTCATATTTTTTGCTTTACGGTTTTTGACTTCAACGATCAGCTTTAGCTCTGGTGCTCCAGGGGGCATTTTCTCCCCTTTACTCGCCCTTGGGACCTTATTTGGTGGTGTTTTCGGCTATGCTGCCCTCGAAATATTCCCTAATTACCAAATTGAAGTGGCTACTTTCGCTATTGCTGGCATGGGAGCTTTATTTGCCGCAACCGTCAGAGCGCCATTAACGGGAATAGTTTTAGTTTTAGAAATGACAAATAACTACCAGTTAATCTTACCTATGATTATTACCTGCATTGGCGCCACAATGGTGGCTCAATTTTTAGGTGGCAAACCGCTTTACTCTGTGTTGTTAGAAAAAACCTTAGCCCGTAGCGAAAAAGAAACCGCTCCCCCCGCCACTGACAAACCTTAAATAGTAGAAGTAAAAAGAGTTGCCGACAGTGGCAACTCTTTTATTAAGATAACCTATGCTAGTTTCTTACTTATTTTTTCTTGGCAATGAGTGTCGCAAAGTTTAATTTAATACGGTTACCTTGTGAATCCGTGCGATGTAAGTGACCAGGATTTTCATTATATTTCAAAATATCCCAATCTTTATAGTACCCTTCTAGCTCGCCTGGTTTTAAGAAGCATTTGAATGGCACTAAATCCAGTGGTGCATCTGGCGTTTCAACAGCACACACAATAACGTTAACTCCCCCTGGCAGAGTATGTTCTTGCATATTAGTAATAACATTGGCAATTTTTTCTCTTTGCAAGAACATCAGTACAACAGTGGAAATAATAAGTTCGTAATCCTCTTGTATCTGGTGACTATTAATGTCGTAAACCGCTGTATGAATATTTTCAACTCCGGCTTGTTTTTTAACAAAGTCAATCGCTTGGATATGTTGAGGGTTAATATCTACCGAGGTCACGTCGTACCCCTGCAAGGCAAGATAAAAACTATTGCGGCCCCGTCCTGAACCTAAGTCCAATGTTTTACATGGCTTACTAAGGTGATTCTCACACAAATAGCGCACTTCTGAATGTGGGGTCGTTAGCCCGTGCTCTTTATAAAATTTCAGTTCTGATTTGCATAAAAAATCGAGTTGGCACTCCATGTCATCACTACACGCGAAAATGCGGTGCCAAACCTGAGGCTCAATAATAGGCGGTTGGTTATGAATATCAAAGGTAAAGTGTTGCTCGCTGCCATCTTCATTAAAAATGATAAAGTCTAAAGAGCCTTTTAGCACTTTCAACTGTGCGTATGTATCCTCTTTTGTATTATGGCGCTCTTGGAACATTAACGGTAAGGAATTTTTATTCCAAACTGGCATAGTTTTGTAACACACGAGATCATTCATATCATCACCATCAATAAGTTGCATTTTAAATACATCTTATACCGTTAGTTTGCTATCTGCAAAATATTCATGAATAAACTATCGAGGACTTGATTCATATCAACCCCCTAAAGGTAAAGAAGGCTGATATGCTTTATAAGCGATATTAATAACTTAATTGTTCCGCGCTTAATCCTAAGAATTCAAAAGGTTTTGAAACTACATAACTGTTGGTCGCATCCCCTGAATAGATATGGCTCTGCTCTTCACCAAGGTCCAATTTCTTCACTTTTCCCGTTTCAGCCGAAAAGTCAATTTTTGCTAAATCAGTCCAAAAAATATTTGGCGTTAATGCCGATTCAAAAAAGTAGAGCTGGCGTTTATGGTCAACTAATGTTCGCCAACGTGTAGATGAAATTTCAGGCGAACTTTCGGACGTCAATCCGTAAGGAACGGACACATTACGTACCACACTGAAAACGCTAGCTACCGCTTTATTAGGCGTTGTTTTTTGAGGGATTGCATTAATATAAAACTGAGCGCGAGCAAATCTATCAGCGGAACGGTTAGTCCCCGGTAACATGACAGTGCCACCAATACCTTGCCAATATTCCTGCATTGCTAATTGCTTTTCATAAGCCGGTGAGTTAGTCATCACTTGATATTTGCGGCTATGATGAATGACCTGCTTACCATCAATATATTCAATAATTGCGCTATCGCCACTCGCATCTGATAATGATAAATGCAACGTTGCTAGTCTATCTTGTCCTGGAACATTATCCGTTGCGACGACAAGTGGATTTTTTTCTAGGTCAGCTACCGCCTCTTCTACTGTCGCATAATTATCTAGAACATATTGCGCCCATAAAGATATCGACAATGCAGGTTGCTTGTTATCGAGTTGAGGGTATTTTGATTCCGCAAGCCAGAGTAAATTAGCAACAAGGCCTTCCTCGTTCACTCCATCAGTCGTTGAAATGTCATAACCCGAGGCTATCACACTACCGTATTTTGATTTCCATTTTAAAGAGTTAGGCCCTGCAATACCGTCACGCTCCATGCCTCGAGGAAAGATCCATAGATTGGTACCAATATCATATTTCCAATCCATTGTTCTTCCGGTCATTATTTGTTCATTTTCACCTAAATAAACAACTCGAGTACAAGCTTGGCTAACTGTAATCGGCATTGATATCGCTGCAGTTGCGGCAAGTGCTACGATACTTTTCTTAATAAATTGCATGCCATCTCCAAAATAGTTAAAAATAAATTTACATAATAAGCATACTACATAAATACGAACTATTTATGCTCAAAGAATAATGTATTAAAAAAAGTGCGATTAACACAATGAAATATAATAAATAATGACACAAAATGGCACCCATATTAACCAGTGCCATTTTGCGAGAAAGAATTAATTATTTACTGATGAAAATAAAGAACGTAACAATGCGGCTTTTTTCGGATTATCTGGAATCGATAATATTTCATCATAAAAGCTGATAGAAATACGGCAAGCTAGTGCAGGAGATTTCTTCCCAGCCTCTAAATTCCCAAGGATTGCAGTATCTGCACCATACTTTGCAGAAAGACCGCTAGCAAGTTGCGTTAACTCATCCGAATACTCTTTAGGGGACATCAATGTCTGTCTTACGCCTTCCTCACTGGAAATTAAGAGTTCATTAGTTGCTTGAATTTGCTTCAGCAAAACAGCTTGGCTTTTTTGTGGCGGAATAATTTCTGCTGTTTCTCTTAGGTGCGGAAACAATGAATAAAAACATGTTTTTCCTGTTGGATCTTCTTCCAATAAGACTTTCAGGTAATCATTCACTCTACTGGTAAAATTAATCACGGAATCATCAGAGGCATATTCCATTCGTTCGAGTACTAACTTCATGACATTTCCAACAACCTGATCAAACAGTTGGCGGCGTAAGTCTTCATTAGCTGGGTCGTACTGTGTAATTAAGTGCTCAAAACTTTGGTAGGTTTCAGGGCTTATTTTCTTAACCGTCGCGATAATCGGCAGTTCTTTTTCTACTTGAGCAAGTGCTTCTGAATGAATGGCACTATTATTTTCTGTAGATAACACATTGTTATCTTTACTTAACCAATAAAAACCGAATGCAAATGCAATAAAAATAATGCTAACAATTAATGCGGTTTTACGTGAGTTATTTGTATTCAAAGTTACCCTGCCTTTTCTTGGTAAAACGGTTCCCCACAAACACTTTCAAGCTGATTATAGATTGCAAAACTAATTGAATATAATGTCATGGCATCTAAAAACGCTAATCTTCACGTATCTAAAGCGCTAATCCATGAATTGATCTATAAAAAGTGATAATGCTTATTTTAGCTTGTATCAAAGTCGTCTAGCTATAGGAATAAAGGAAATTGCGAGGTTAAGACGAGGGAATTTGCCACAAAGAAGCAATTTATAATACGTTGGATATAAAAAAACCTTCAGGATTCGAAAGCCCGAAGGTTTTTTATGGCAAAAATCTTATTTAACTTGAACACCTTCAACTGAAATTAACAGTTGTGCTTCTTGAGATTTAGGCCCCAAATCAGATTTGATGTTAAATTCTTTCAACTTGATATTACCTTGAGCTTCAAAACCTGCACGGTATCCACCCCAAGGATCTTTACCTTCGCCCATTAATTTAGCATCTAACGTAATCGGTTTAGTGACACCGTTTAACGTGAAATCACCCGTTATTTTGTATGCTTCACCGTCTTTCTTCACTTCTGTTGAAACGAATTTCGCTTCAGGGAATTTTGCTGCATTTAAGAAATCACCACTGCGTAAATGTTTATCACGCTCTGCATGGTTAGTGTCAATGCTGCCAGTCTTGATAGTCACTTCAACTTTATCTTTTGATGGATCTTTTGCATCATAAGTAAAAGTCCCATCAAAGTCTTTAAAACTACCATATACCCAGCTATAACCTAAATGCTGAATACGAAATTCAATAAACGCGTGTTGGCCTTGCTTATCAAATTGGTAAGTTTCTGCTAATGCTGAACCTGCCATTAAAAAAAGTGCACCAGTAGCCAGACCAAGAACCGTTTTCTTCAACATAATTATCTCCACGTTACTTATCGGGGTTAAAACCCAATATTCTTTTTAATGTAATATCACGATCAAAAAAGTGATGTTTAAAAGCTGCAAAAGCATGCAACACTGATAATAAAACCACTGCCCAAGCTAAATATAAATGAACTTCACCTGCGGTATCCGCTTGTGTTGCAGCACCAGTAAATAGTGCAGGTACATCAAACCAACCAAATACACTGATAGGCTGTCCATCAGCGGTTGAGATTAAGTAACCGCTGATCAAAATACTGAATAAAATAATATAAATCAGAATTTGAACAATAATAGAGCTAGCTTTCGTTAATTTACTGTAGCTTGCTAATGGCTTCGGTGGCGGTGAAATAAATCGCCAAATCACACGAAATGCCATAACAATAAATAATAATATTCCTATACTTTTATGTATCTCTGGAGCTTGATGATACCAACTATCATAATAACCTAGTGTCACCATCCATAAACCTAAAGCGAACATTCCATATACGACAATTGCGACCAGCCAATGTACGAGCAAAGAGATATGCCCATAGCGGCTTGCATTATTTTTCCATTGCATGATAAAAACCATTTAGAGAAGAAGGTAATATTTTATTAACTAAGCCGTAATAATCATAAGGTGAAATTAATTTTATTCCTATCCCAAAGTTAAACAAATATTTTGTTGAAGATATTCAAATACGATCAACATAATAAAAAATAGATTACTATTTGATTTTGTCTAGTTTTAATTATAAAAGTTGAATAAAGATTCTTCCACTTTTGTAAATGGTCGTAACTAAATACTTAGTTCATTTATTTATTAATTTCAATTAAATCTAACTTATTCCTAATGGATATAAGCTATTTTCGATAAAATAACATTTGTAGGTCTGCCTTTTTCCCCATACATTGGTATTCTTCCTTTTAACATTGCGAACTGACTGATAGGTTAAATACTATGTATAAACTTTGGATAGCAAATAAAAACTACTCTTCATGGTCATTGCGCCCATGGGTTTTACTAAAGGTATTACAAATCCCGTTTGAAGAAAATTTGTGTTTATTTGAAAACGGTAAAAGCAGCCATGAAAAATTCAGTCGTTTTTCCCCTACCGGTTTAGTCCCTTGTTTAATCGATGAAAACCAAACAATATGGGATTCTTTAGCCATTTGCGAATATATTGCAGAAGACTTTCCTCAAGTCTGGCCAAAAGATCGCAAAGCCAGAGCATGGGCTCGAAGTGCTAGCGCAGAAATGCACTCAGGTTTTAGTGCACTACGCCAGCAGTGTCCTATGGATGGTGCTCATAATGCACCACTTAATAATATTTCAATTGAATTACAAACTGACTTAAACCGCTTGCAGAAATTATGGCAAGATGGGCTAAACCAATTTGGTGGCCCTTGGCTTGCAGGTAGTGAATTTACGGCTGTAGATGCTTTTTTTGCACCAGTTGCCTTCCGAATTCGCAGTTATCACTTACCTGTAAACCCAGCGGCTAAACAATGGGTTGACCGAATTTTAGTTTTACCCGCAATGAAAGAGTGGCATGAAGCCGGCTTACAAGAGCCGAATATTGAGCATTAAAATGGGCGAATAAGGAGGCAATATGTGCCTCCATTTTATTTGATTAGAAAAAAATCACCTGCTCGAACATCAAAATTAATATTCAACCAATTTGCTGGCTATTCAAACCACGATAGGTTATTTAACAGACAATTAACCGCCTATAGCTTTTCATCCCAAGGGTCTGACGTCATCACGTCGCCAAGTGGTGTATGTAATGTAACTTGTTCATTTTTAAACCACTCAGCTAATGAAAACCCACCTTTAGGGGTTTCGATATGAATATCAATTGGGCAATAAGGAGTATTCGCCTTAATAGCAAACTCAGCAAAATCTTCTTTTTCTTGAGGATGTGGGCAGCGAATGACCACATCAAGGTCGCAGTCTGACAACATACTTTGGATATCTGTCGCTAAAGTGTAAGCACAACTCCCTGTAACTCCCCATTGCCAAGGCCATTTAGTCTGTGAAATTATCCATAAAACTTGAACTGGCGGTAATGCAATAAACATAGAACGTTGTAATTCAACTGAATTAGCAACCAGTGACTCAACATTCATAATGTGAGTGATCGCCGATTTTTCAATCTGAGTGGTCACACGTTGATGTGGTTTTATGCCTCTGATAGCAACTGTTAGCTTGTTATTTTCTGCTTTATCTCGATAAACAGTCAGAGGAAGTTTATTATTCCACTGTGAGGCAACCCATTCTGGAAGCGTATCTAGCGCAACGTCTTCATTACTACCAACCCAAACAAAATCATGCGGATTAATTATTTGCATTTTATTCCCTTTATGATTGCTACGACTGCTCACCCCTATTATGCCTTTTTTGTCACATAAAAACAGAATATCGCAACCAACAATTTCACTGATGCCATTTAATGATAACTTGTCATAAATACTGAGTTTTCACCTTGAAATTTCATACCATATATTATCTAATTATGTTATTAATTAATAAGTTAGGTATCTTTTTTTGAGCATCGCATTATGAGAACGTTTCCTGCTATCCACGATGGCGTTATTTTTACCAGTTGTATGTTTTTTAGTGCCGCAACCGCTTTTGTGATTTTAGATGCACAAGCCGCAATGTGGGCAACATTCTCAACACTGTATTCATTCAATTTATTTAATGCGGCAAAAGAATATAAAAACTATGCCTACACGGCTTGTTGTTTGTTGATGATTTTAGTGGCTATTTTTATTGGCGATACCTTACGTCTCGGTACAGCATATTATATTTATCTCGCTATTTTTTCGTTCATTTATTACCAACTGTATGGCACAGATCCCGCGATGGATTTAACCATGAAGTTTATGATCATCATGTCAACAATTGGGACCATATTACCTGATATATCGAAGAGCTTAGCGTTAGGCTTTATTATTGGCAGTGGAGTCACGTTGATTACGTATTATGTCCTTAGCCATAAAATGACACGCCATAGCGTAATTACGAGTGCTTTAGTTGAACAAAATTTGTTTACCTTAAGAAAAAACATTATTCCACGTTCAATGATTTATACTTTCGGGCTATTACTCACACTAGCCATTCCACGCAGTATAGATCTAGGGCACTTTTATTGGACATTACTGACCTTCGTTTTTGTATTGCACCCAAAATCACAAAGTATCGTTAAAATTACTTTGCAGAGGGTCTTAGGCAGCCTCATTTCTGTCTTATTACTATATTTTCTGTTCAATTTATCCTTTATGCCATACATCGGTTTAATTGCAGTTGTGGTATTCGCCTTTTTAATGCCAATGAGTTTTCATCACGGATATACATTTATGACGTTTGTCGTGACAAGCTTAATTTTGTCCATTCTTGAGCTCGTTGTATATTGGCGTCACCCAACCTATGAACTATTGTTTGACCGCGTTCTTGAAACTGCCTTAGGGGGAGCCATAGCCATTATGACGAGTATTATCTTGAAGTTATTTAGAGAAACAAAATAAATTTAGGTATAAAAAAAGCCGGTAAATATTTACCGGCAAAGATAGATAACAGAACTTAATTCACATATTACTGTTTTGACTTACTTTTCACGGTGTTTAGCGGCATAGGCTTCGCTATTCACCCAATTATGGTCTTTTTCCCATGTAAATAACCACTTACGTGTTGGCCCTGCCATCACATTAAGGTAATAGTTATCATAACCCGCCACAGTCGCCATTGGATGATACCCTTTTGGTACCATGACAACATCTTTGTTATACACCGCCATACACTCATCTAACTCTCGGTCATCCGTATAAACGCGCTGCATGCAGAAACCTTGAGATGGGTTTAAACGATGATAATAGGTTTCTTCTAGATAAGTTTCATTGGGTTCATTATCGGTGTCATGTTTATGACTTGGATAAGAACTAGTGCAGCCTTCGTCTGTAAAGACCTCCACAACTAATAAGCTGTCAGCCGCTTTATTATCCGGCAAAATATTATGCACATAGCGTTTGTTATAACCATGGCCACGTTGTTCCGCACTAATATCATCAGGGCCAATTAAACGAGTTGGATACGTTCCTTTTCCTTTAGCCTTACAAACTGCCAATTCAAGGTCGGTATCTGCGATGACTTCAGCAAACTCTTGTGCTGTAACATAGACCGCATAAGGTTTCTTGCGTTCGAAAGGCTCCATACGGTCGCCAATATTTTCAAACGTTTGATTAGGCGTTTTAATCGTCGCTTTCCCCGCCACCAGCACTAAGCACATTTCGTTTTCAGAAGCAGGCAAAGAGATTGATTCGCCTTGTTTTAATTCAAATACATCAAAGTGAACATATCCCCAGCTAGCAATTTGTGGAGTGATATGCTGAGTACGCTTATGTGCATCTGGAGCATGGTATTTCGACAGTAATTTTGACATAACTTTCCTCTGACACTTTTTAGGTTATAGATAGGTAATTCTTTTCAGCCACTAACCTTTTTATCAATTAAATATTTCAGTTTGTGGCTAGAGTTGGCAAACGAAGCCAACAACGCCACAGACTGAAATATGACGACGATTTAGATTAAACCTGCATCCTTAGCAAACTTAGACAGATTTTTATAACCCAGTGTGGCATAAGTCAATGGGTGTGCAATCGCAGGGTCTTGCTCTGCTTCAACCACTAGCCAACCATTTTCATATTGGCTATTTTTCAATACTTTAAACACTTCGGGATAGTTAACACAGCCATCTCCAGGTACCGTGAACACCCCTGCTAATACTGCATCTAAGAAGCTGGTTTTACGGTTTTTAACATCTTTTAGGACATCTGCACGGACATCTTTGCAATGCACGTGATTGATACGTTTTGCCCAACGTTTTGCCACTTCAACAGGGTCTGCGCCAGCAAAGGTTAAATGGCCAGTATCTAGCAATAAACCGACCTCATCACCCGTGTGCTTCATTAAATTATCCACATCCTCTGCAGACTCGATCACAGTTCCCATATGGTGGTGATAGGCAATTTTCACACCTTGAGATAACGTATATTTTGCGAATTCAGTCAGTTTCTTGCCGTATTCTTCCCATTGGTCGGCTGGGAACAATGGACGCATATGAACAGGTTTATTTTGATCGCCATGAATACAATGGGTCACTTCCGCAAAAACCATCACTTTAGCGCCTAAATCACGCAATAACGCTAAGTGCTCTTGTACCGCTTCAATTTCTTCTTCCACACTGCGAGATAATAATTCTCCCGAATACCAGCCTGAAACCAGTTGTAAGTCATACTGTTTTAAAATCGGCCCTAAAATTTCCGCTTTACGTGGAAATTTATTACCTAACTCAAAACCAGCGAAACCTGCTTGACGGCCTTCAGTTAAACATGTTTCTAGAGACGTTTCTGCCCCTAAAGTGGGTAAATCATCATTCGTCCATGTCAACGGGTTGATACCAAGTTGGATTGCCATGATGAAGCTCCTGTGTAGGTAAAAGTAATATTATTTACGCTGACGCCATAGGGCTATCAGGTTTAAGTAATTAGTTTTGATTTTCTGTACCAGCTCATCGTCATTGATTTCACCTTTCATCCACTCCAACGAAGGCTTACCAAATAAAGTCCGGCCAACGGCAAATCCTTTGACGATTGATTTACCTGCTGCTGCATTGAAACCAGCTTGTAACTCAGCTTGTGGTGCATCAAGCCCTAAGAGCACGACACCGCGGCAATAAGGGTCACGTTCTTGAATTAATTGATCAACGGCATCCCAGTTTTCCGCTTGTAGTGGTGGCAATTTCCACCAGTCAGGCTTGATACCTAAGTTATAGAAGCGTTTGATTGCGCGTAAGTACAGCTCATCGTTGCGTTCCATATCTGCGGGCAATATCACCTCGAGCAATAATTCATGCCCTGATTGGCAGCATGCGCTATACACTTCTTGAACGGTTTTTTCTTGCTCTAAGCGCAGTGGATGGTTGTCTTCTGGGTGGAAAAATACCAAACATTTCACAATATGCTCTTTTGGCCAGCTAATCAGCTGAGAGCCGATATTGCCATGCTCTAAACATAATGGTCTTGAGGCAGGTAGCTCGATTGGGCGGCCTATCCACCAACCACGTCCGGTCACATCATTCAATACGTCTTGGCCAAATGTACTATCACAGAGTAACCCTGCTTTCCCCTGCAGATTTGCCTCTTCGGCCACTTCACTACTAGCGCGGTAAATCAATTTTTTCAGGGTTGGAATGCAAGAAATATCAACCCCTGCGAGGCGTGCCATGTCAACAAATTGAATGCGATGGTCGAATGCCATGACACAAAGTTCATTCCATTGTGTGCTGCGTGTGGTTACACGGTGCAAATGGTTAAGCATCGGGTCGAGATCTGGGCGAGGAACTGCCGCAGCACGTTCAAGGTAATTATCTAACTCGATTTTTGTTGGCATTGCAGGCGCACAGCCATGGCGCGAAACCACTAAAGCCCCACAAGCATTCGCGTAGGCGCAGGCTTTTTCCCAACCATCACCGTTTAAATAACCGCGTAGTAGGCCAGACATAAATGCATCGCCAGCACCTAATACGTTAAGTACTTCAACTCTCACACCATGAACGGTGATCCCTTCGTCCAGCGTTTCAGGGATCGCACCGCTAAATACGGAGCAACCAAGAGATCCACGTTTACACACCAGTTCCGCACCCGTTAATTGGCGAATGTTCTTGAGTGCTTGTACAGTATCCGTTGTCCCACCTGCAATATGAAACTCCTCTTCTGTCCCGACAATCAAATCGAACATCGATAACACATCTTGCAGTTGTTGCGTGACACTATCGGAAGCAATAAAGCGCGTTTCACCATCACCCAAAGAGGTCAGCCCCCATAAGACTGGGCGATAATCGATATCAATAGCTGTTTTGACGTTATTACGTTTAGCATATTCCAATGCTTTCAATACTGCAGCGCGAGTTTTTGGATTAGATAAATGCGTTCCTGTAATTGCCAAGCAACGTGCGGATGCAATATATTCTTCTGTAAAATCATTTGGCGTAATCGCCATATCAGCACAGTTATCACGATAAAAAATTAATGGGAAAGTATCCTGATCTTTGATCCCTAAGATAACTAATGCCGTTAATCTGTCTTTGTCTGTTATAAGATGGCTGGTATCACAACCTACACGCTGTAATTCCTCACGTAAAAAACGCCCCATGTGCTCATCCCCCACACGGGCAAGCATTGATGATTTCAATCCTTGTATTGCAGTGCCGAATGCAACGTTTCCTGAAGAGCCGCCTAAATATTTGGCAAACGAGCTCACATCTTCTAAACGAGAACCTATCTGTTGTCCGTACAGGTCAACGGCAATACGGCCCATACAGATAACATCTAACTTCTTCTGCTTATCCATTAATTACCCCTTAACTACAACAGAATTAATTGATTTCTTTAACGTTAACCCAACGTTGTTCATCATATGAACGTGCTATCGCGTCTAATATTCGTGATACTTTCCAGCCTTCTTCAAAATCAGGCCACATTGGTTGCCCTGTTGCAACACCATCAATTAAATCGCGTACTTCGACCGTTTTTTGGTCATTGAAGCCAATACCATGACCCGCACCATTACAAAATGGCGCGTAATCTGGGTGCTCTGGCCCAACAAAAATGGTTTTAAAGCCTTGGCGGTTGCTAGGTTCATCATGACGATAGAGCTTTAGCTCTGCCATTCGTTCTTGAGTGAAAGACAGCGTTCCTTTGGTGCCTGTCACCACATAGGTTAGCCCCATTTTACGACCAGCTGCGATGCGTGAAGTTTCAATGACGCCCATGGCGCCGCCAGCAAAACGTACCATGGCATGCGCTTGGTCTTCATTTTCAACCGTAACCATAACGGTTGAACCCGCCTTTTCAGGACGCTGTTTAATCACAATTTCCATATCACCACAGACGGTTTCAATATCGCCTACTAGGAATTGCGCCATATTGATAATGTGTGCAGATAAGTCCCCCAAAGCACCTAACCCTGCTTTTTCTTTAAAACAATGCCAGTGAATTGGCGCGCTAGGGTCAGCCATATAATCTTCATTATGGGTGCCATAAAAATGGATAACTTCGCCGATTTCACCATTAGCAATAATTTCTTTGGCTAGCTGCGAGGTGGGGTTTTTCATATAGTTAAAACCCACTAACGTTAGGACGCCAGCCTTTTTAGCCGCTTCGACCATTTCTTTGGCATCTTCAGAATTGAGTGCTAATGGTTTTTCACAATAAACATGTTTACCATGCTTGATAGCTTCCATTGCCATTTCTTTGTGCAGGAAATTAGGCGAACAAATATCCACTACATCAATATTTGGATCTGCAACTAATTTGCGCCAGTCATCTGTTGCACGGTTAAACCCCATTTCCTGAGCTCGGGTTTGTGCTAGCTCAGGGGTAATTTCTGCAATCATTTCGCGAACCAATTTCCCCTGCAATGGAAAAACGGTTGGAGCTTGTGCATAAGCAATGGCATGAGCTCGCCCTATATAGCCAGTACCTATCATCCCGATACGGATCTCTTTCATCTGTTCTACCTCTCGCTCATTTCCTGTAGTGCAATGGCTGGCCCAATATTCGTTCCAGATTTTATTTCAATAATCATGTTATACGGAACATTCATTTCATTTTCAATATTATTGGAAATATTAATTTCATTATGTGATCTGACGTTAACTTTTGATGTAATTAGTTAATATATAAGAAAATAAATATTCAATTCAGAGGAATAGAAAACAATAGGGACGTAATAGAGCGGAATGAAATGAAATAGAATAACTAAAAATGAAATTTATTGAGTATGGGATCCGGCAAAAATCCCATACTCTCTTCAAAAGCAAAAACTAGCGATGAAGAATACTTAAAAACTCTTCCTTACTTGACGTCAGAGACAATGCATTGGCAATAAATTCATCACTAAAAATCAATGCTATTTCCCTAAGTACATCAATATGTTCCCTTGATTTTGCAATCACACCTATTGCGATAAACATCACATTGGTTCTGTCCCATATCACACCATCAGGGAATTGAAAAATTTCAACACCAGTATGCAAGATAATATCATTGGCCGACTTAGGGAGATGTGGCAATGTGATACCATTCCCCAAGAATGTTGATATCTGTTGTTCCCTTTCCGTTAAGAAATGGACACAGTCCCTATCAACATAACCTTTATTTTTAAATTCCGTACCAACCATTTTGAGTACTTCAGCTTTATTTCTTGCCTGACAACCTAAATGCAAATTACTTGTGGTTAGTTGTTCTATCATATCCAACCCTCGATTAAGTTAATTAGGTATATTCACACCACCAATAAGTAATAATTACATTGATGAGAGCTCTTCTTCTAATTGCTCTAATGATTTGTTTGATGTTTCTGGCAATAACTTCACCACAAAAACGATAGCTAAGTAGTTTATTACCGCAAAAATTAAGAATACTGGGCCTAAACCAAGTTCTGCTTGTAATACAGGGAATAAATAACTCACAATCGCATTCATAATCCACATAAAGAAGACCGAGATCCCCATGGATAACCCGCGGATTTTAAGTGGGAATAGCTCGGCAAGAACCACCCACGTTAAAAAGCCCATCGTTCCTTGCATAACCCCAACAAATACCGCACCAAGTAACCAAATTAATGTGGCTTTAACATCCCCTGTTAAGAAGTAATCTGTTGCTGCAATCAATAAGTGTAGCGATGCCATTAGTGCAAAACCACCAACTATCAGTGTTTTACGCTTAAATCTGTCGACAAGGAATAACACCCCTATCACCATACCACCAACAGAAAAAACACCATTTAATACGTTGAAAACTAAAGAGGTTTGCTCAGAAAAACCCGCTGTTTTGAGAATTTCTGTACCATAATACATAATAACGTTAACCCCGGTCGTTTGCTGTAATGCCGCCCACACCATCCCAATTAATACCAATTTAAAAATCCAAGGCGTATTAAAAATTAACGCTAAATTTTGTTTATTGGCATTCGGATGACGTTTAGCTTCCGCAGCTTCAACATCTAACAAGGTCACGATATCTTCATATTCTTGAATGGCACGCTTTTCAGGGCGAATTTGCTTCAGTATTTTCAAGGCTTCTTCACGACGGTTTTTACTCATTAACCAACGCGGGCTTTCAGGCGCTTTCCACATACCAAATAGCAGGCACAGTGCGGGCACAGCTTGTACTAACAGCATATAACGCCAAACATCAGGAAGGTGGCCCCAAATTGAACCAATAATCGCATTGATAGCAAATGCCGCTAACTGCCCGATAACAATAGCAACTTCATTTAGCCCGGTGAGTTTTCCCCGCATTTCAGTCGGAGCCACCTCAGAGATAAATGTCGGTGCCGTCACAGAGGCCCCACCCACCGCAAAGCCCAATATAAACCGAGCAATAAGAAGAATTTCAATATTTGGGGCTGCTGCAGATAAAAATGCCCCAAATAAAAACAGAAATGAGAGATAAAGCAAATAAGTCCGACGTCCAATAAAATCTGCTACACGTCCACCACACACACTGCCTAATGCCGCGCCCACTAATAGGACACTCATCACCAGCCCTTCCGTGGTTGGCGTTAAGCTCATGTTTTCTTTCAATGATGAAAATGCACCGTTAATGACGCCTGTATCATAACCAAATAGTAATCCACCAAAGGTTGCAACCAAGGTTATTTGGTGCAACCTTTTTCTCTGTTGTTGATTGAGATTCATGATTAATGACATATTATTACCTTATTATTTGAATCATTATGTCTTACCAAAAAAACAATTTTTCAATATTTAAATAAATGTTTAATGTTAAAGATTAAATAATGAAATGATTTCTGGCACTCTGGTTTGAATCGCTACTTTGCTAGCTTTAGGCCTGTTCTATAAACTTATTAAAAATAGTTTTCGCAAATTTAAAATAATAAATACAGCAGCTAAATTAAAAAAATAAGATTACAACAGCCTCAATTAATCTCTGTTCATTGAAAGCCTAAAGAGTATTAAATAAAATGTAAGGTCAATATTTTATATATTCATTGATAAATAAATATATTCACTATTGCGGCCAAAAAGCGTTTTTTAACCGCAAGCTTATAACCAAGTTAAATAGTATTATCGTATTAATTACAATTTAACTTCTTTACCTGTTTTGAGTGACTCCAGTGCTTTGTCTGCAAGATATAAAGCCAGCTCGCCATCGGTACCTGTTGTTTCAGGCACCGTACGACCTGCTAAGATATCAACAAAATGCTGCCACTCTGCTTTGTATGCTTCGTGGTAACGTTGCAGGAAGAAATATTCTGGCTTAGCAGATAAGCATCCAACTTCACTTAAAAGCGCAACACTATTCTCTTTGATATTTCCTGCCGTTAATAAGCCTTTTTCACCATGCAATTCAATCCGTTGGTCATAACCATAACCTGAACGACGGCTATTAGAAATTGTCGCCATTGCACCAGATGGGAATTTTAAGATAATAAACGCGGTATCAATATCACCTGCTTGACCTATAGCAGGGTCAACAACATTACTGCCTTGTGCGTAGACAGAACAAGGCTCTTCACCAATCATAAAGCGAGCCATATCAAAATCATGAATAGTCATATCTCTGAACATACCACCAGAGACTTTGACGTATTCTGCAGGTGGTGGTGATGGGTCGCGAGACGTGATAATTAAAGATTCTGCTTTACCAATCGCGCCTTGTTGGAATAAATTTTTCAAGTGGCGAAATTGAGGGTCATAGCGACGGTTAAAACCAATGAACAGTGGAACATTATGGTCTTTCACACTTTTTAAACACTGTTTCACACGCTCAAGATCTAGATGAACCGGTTTTTCACAGAAGATCACTTTTTTATGTTTAGCGGCTAGTTCGATTAAATCAGCGTGAGTATCTGTGGCTGATGCAATTAAGACACCCTGTACATTAGGGTCTTGCATCGCTTCTTCTGTCGTCTGCACTTTTGCTTGGTATTTTTCAGCCAAGGCAACCGCATTCGGTTGGTAAGGGTCGATGACAGAATAAAGTTTAGTTTCTTTATGGCCGGCAATATTAACAGCATGAACCTGTCCGATACGTCCTGCGCCGAATAGTGCTATATTGAACATTCAAATGCTCCTTGATACCTTAAATCCACTATTTGGATATCATGGAATATACCAAATAAAACATTCATTTCAATTTATAATTTTTTGAAAGTTATATTTTTGGGCTCTAGATAACAAATGTTATATTAAAGTGTATTTTTAGTGTTATTCAGATCACAAATTGACAATGTAAGCGAGAAGCATTTAACAATAAAGTCTGTGTTTGCTGGCATATTAATTTTTCATAGCCTCTTTTTTAAATTTTTACCCACCCCCAAACAAAACATACATTTCAATTGTGAAATTTTTAAACTATAAAAATCACAAAAAAACCCAGCCTAAGCTGGGTATATGATCCAAATAATTCGAGTTGAATGTAGGCGACTAGCGTAGCGCAGTTCCCCATGCAACTTGAAGTATGACGAATATAGAACGACGAGTAATAACCACTATGTAAATTAAAACCAAAGCAATCCTTGCTAAATTTCCAATAACTACCCTACTTAGTTACATCAGACTCATTAAGAAAACGAAGAACATTCCTCGACGGTAAAACACCGTCGAGTTATTTCGATAATATAAAGCACTACCGCAATAGATTGATTAATAAAGACGAACTTTATGCTCAACCATCTGTTTAATTTTTTCAGCGGAAGCAACTATTTGAGGCTTTTTAGAAACTTGTGCTGTTCCTGTCCTCCACCACGCTTCATAACCATCTGTCATTGTTTTTGGGAGTACTTTAATATCAATCAATACACAGCCTGAATGAGATTTAGCGTCTTCCAGGGCTGCAATCAATTGTTTCTCATCATGTACCCGATAACTTTTACAACCATAACTTTCTGCATTTTTGGCAAAGTCCACCTTCACTAACGGCCCATCCATCAAGCCCGTTTGTGGGTTCCTGTAGCGGTTTTCTGTACCAAAACTCCCCATTCCTTGGCTCATCTGCAGGTTATTAATACAGCCAAATCCTGCATTATCAAACAGTAAGATGGTGACCTTAATATTCTCCTGAATCGCGGTTTGCAGCTCACTGTGTAGCATTAAATAAGAGCCATCTCCGACCATCGCATAAACAGGTTGCTTCGGCGCAGCGATTTTAGCCCCAACAGCGGCCGCAATTTCGTACCCCATGCATGAATAGCCATATTCAAGATGATAGGTATCTCGTTGTTTTGGTAGCCAAATACGTTGTAAATCACCCGGTAATGAACCTGCTGCCCCGACAATAATGGCATCGTCTTCCATGTATTGTTGCATCAAACCTAATACCCGTGTTTGCGCCAGCTCTGTACCTAAAGTTTTACTGTATTCTTCAAGCTTATCATCAAGATGGCCTGCAATCTCAGGAACAAAATCCAATGGGCGATACTGAATACTAAATAATCGTTCTAGCTCATCCTTCCACTGTTGCTTAGCCTGCTGAATTTCATCCCCCCATTGAGTTTCATAGTGAGGATCTTTCAATTTTATACTCAGTGCTTGTAACGCTTCTTTGGCATCCGCAACCACTTTCAATGCATCTAACTTACTTGCATCAAACTCCGCAACATTGATATTCAAGAACTTCACATTTGGATGACTAAATAAAGACTTTGATGCGGTGGTAAAATCAGTAAAACGCGTACCGACACCAATAACTAAGTCGGCCTCTTTAGCTAACAAGTTTGCGGCTAACCCACCTGTTGTCCCAATTCCCCCCATATTCAAGGGATGGCAGGCAACCACAGTACTTTTACCCGCTTGGGTTTCACCAAATGGAATCTGATAATCTTCAGCAAATTGCAAAAATGCTTCGTGAGCTTCGGAGTAACGTACACCACCGCCACACACAAGCAGTGGTTTTTTCTTACTGCGGATCAAATTTACGGCTTCTTCGATACTCACCGTCGTCGGTGGCCTACGCTCAATACGATGAACCCGTTTTTCAAAAAAGTAATCGGGGTAATCCCACGCCTCACCTTGAACATCTTGCGGAAGGCAAATGGTTACTGCACCAGTATCTGCAGGGTCAGTTAACACTCGCATCGCATTGATCATGGCCGTCATCAATTGCTCAGGCCGTGAGATCCTATCCCAATAACGTGAAACAGGACGAAAACAGTCATTGGTGCTTATTGTTCCGTCACCATACTGTTCAACTTGCTGCAAAACGGGATCTGGCTGACGTGTTGCAAAGGTATCGCCTGGTAGTAATAACAGTGGGATGCGATTCGCCGTTGCTGTTGCTGCAGCTGTGATCATATTCGCAGCACCAGGGCCAACAGAGGACGTAACCGCAAAAATTTGTTTACGTTTTTTTTGCTTTGCAAAGCCTGTGGCAATATGTGCCATGCCTTGCTCATTGCAACCTTGGTAAACACGTAGATGCCCAGGCGCCTCTTCGAGCGCCTGACCTAATCCCACAACGTTACCATGGCCAAAAATCGTAAATACCCCCTGAATAAACGGATACTGCTCACCATCAACATCAACGTATTGTTGGTTTAGAAATTTAACCAACGCTTGAGCTGTCGTCATTTTCTGCTTATTCATACGGGTCTCCGTTTATTCCATGGTAGGCATTGTGAAACTACTTTCATGGTGTTCTAAGCGAACGCTTGCAGGCCAACGGCTAGTGACTGTTTTCATGCGAGTATAGAAGCGAACACCGTCATTTCCATGTACATTTAATGGACCAAAAATAGAGCGTTTCCAACCACCAAAACTGTGAAATGCCATCGGTACTGGAATCGGAATATTGATGCCAACCATCCCCGCTTGGACATTTTCTTGGAACTCACGCGCAGTTTCACCATCACGGGTAAAAATCGCTGTTCCATTACCATATTCATGTTGGTTAATTAGTTTCAAACCTGTTTCGAAATCTGGAACACGCACCACCGCTAATACAGGCCCAAAAATTTCTTCTTTATAAATGTCCATTTCAGGGGTGACATTATCAAATAATGTTGGCCCTACAAAATAACCATTTTCGAAGCCTTTAACTTTAAAATCACGGCCATCAACCAATAAAGTCGCACCTTGTTTTTCACCGCTGGTAATATAGTCACAGATTTTAGCTTTATGCTGTGCTGAAATGACGGGTCCCATGTCATTTTCTTTGCCTTCGGTAATACCAGGACCAACGGACATTTTAGCAATTTGGCCTTTCAAATTAGCAATGAGTGCATCTGCTGTTTCATCACCGACTGCCAAGACGACGGATAATGCCATGCAACGCTCACCTGCAGCACCAAATGCCGCACCCATAATAGCATTAGCTGCCTGTCCCATGTCCGCATCCGGCATTAAGATACAGTGATTTTTTGCGCCACCGAGTGCTTGGCAGCGCTTGCCATGCGCTGATGCCGTCGTGTAAATATATTCAGCAATAGGCGTTGAACCAACAAAACTAACTGCCTGAACTTCTGGTGCAGTTAAGAGCACATCGACAGATTCTTTGTCCCCTTGAACAACGTTAAATACGCCATCAGGTAAGCCAGCTTCTTTTAACAATTTAGCTAATGCTAAGGCTAAAGAAGGATCTTTTTCTGACGGTTTTAAAACAAAGGTATTTCCTGTTGCAATAGCCACTGGGAACATCCACATCGGTACCATTGCTGGGAAATTAAATGGCGTGATCCCCGCACAAACTCCCAAAGGCTGCATTAATGAGTGGCTATCAACCCCTGTAGCAACATTGGCTGAGTGCTCACCTTTTTGTAAGTGAGGAATACCACATGCAAATTCAACAACTTCCAAGCCACGAGTTAATTCACCTACCGCATCAGAAAAAACTTTACCGTGTTCTTGTGATATTAAACGCGCCAGTTCATCCATATTCTCTTCAAGCAATGCTTTAAATTTGAATAAGATCCGAGAACGTTTCAAAGGAGAAAGTTTTGACCATTTAGGAAATGCTTTATTCGCAATTTCAATGGCTTTTTTTGTTTCATCGGCACTGCTAAGCACAACCTGAGCACTTTGCTCCCCCGTTGCTGGGTTGAATACGGGCGCAAAACGCCCACTTTTACTGGATACTATTTCACCACCAATAAAATTATGAATCTGTTCCATGTTGCCTCTCTTTAGCTGACAGAGTTACCTAGTTACTCAATGTATATGAAATATTTGTTTCACTTACAACTAAATTTGAAATAACATTCAATTTATGTGATCTAGACAAAGTTTTTATGTAATTTCTAATAGTGACGAAAAAGCACCAGACTTAAACTTACTTTCATCACTTATTTATTGGCTATTTGGCTGTTGTGTTGAGCAAAATATGTCTTGCTTTCAATCAAGAAAACAAGAGAACAAATTGATGTAAGCTGTTCAATTTATTATCCCAAATTCAAATTATTTTGAGATTTCAAGAAAAGAAAATTTTTAAATATGAACTAAGTGTTTCAAAAAGATTCGACTAACGCCGTAAAACAACTACAATTAGAGCCAAATTCTGGAGGTTATATGTCAAGTGCATCAAATTTAAATGAGTTTCAAGAGCAGGTTCGCTCGCGATACGACGAATTAAGTAAACGGCTACAGCAAGTGGCACGCTACGTATTAGACAATACGAATAGCGTCGCATTTGATACTGTCGCCGTCATTGCAAAAGAAGCGAAAGTTCCGCCTTCGACGCTGATCCGTTTTGCAAATGCGTTTAATTTCAGTGGGTTTAATGAAATGAAACAATTGTTTCGTATGAACCTTGTTGAAGAAACCGCCAGCTACACCGATAGAGCGCGCATGTTTCGTGAAATGGATGGCTCTCAAGAACTAAGTGATGATCCTTCACAAATTTTGAAGGAATTCGCGCACTCTAACGCCCAAGCTTTGCAACAAATGGCAGCTAGAACTCCCGCAGAGGATATCGAAAAAGCGGTATCGTTATTAGCGAACGCACAAAATATCTACATTATCGGTTTGCGTCGCTCATTCAGCGTTGCAACGTATTTGAGCTATGCCCTTAGCCATTTGGAATGTCGCCCAGTACTCATTGATGGACTTGGTGGGATGTTCAAGGAGCAGATCAGCCGGATCAGTGAAAATGACGTTGTTATTTCAATCAGTTTCACACCTTACGCCTCGGAAACGGTCATGGTAAGTGAGAAAGCAGCTCAAGCAGGTGCACAACAGATCGTTATTACTGACAGCCAAATCAGCCCGTTGGCAAGTTTCAGTGATGTTTGTTTTGTTATCAAAGAAGCCCAAGTAGATGCATTTCGTTCGCAATCAGCCACCTTATGTTTAGCACAATCACTGACAGTGGCATTAGCCTATCGCCAGGGCAGCAGCTTAGTCTAAGTTATACGGCTCTGTAATTAAACACCTCCATTAATTCAGAGCCTCTTCCAATCCTCTCCCTCATTAACATAAACGTATTTATTGAATGTTAATTAAGTTTCATCTTTTTCTTGGATTTGTGAATCTCATCAGAAAATACAAATTCTAAAAAGACAATCAAATGAAATTATTATTTCACCCTGCTATGTTGGGATTATATCTCGCGTTAGATAAAACCAAGAATGAGGGCTAAGCATGTTAAATACACACTTTCTTTATTTACTCGGCCACCTTCGTTTACTTGAAGAACAGCATTCTGTCACGTCAATTAATCGCTCTGGTATTGGTTTAATCGGCACAGCACCTTATAACCAACTTTATATTGATGCGATAAAATGCTGCACCCATCATAGTGAGCTAAAGTCAATTTGCCATTTGACTCCATCACTCCCTTCTATGACTGACTTTATGTGCCAAAAGAAAAAGATAGAAGAACTGATCAATAATGACGATGTTGATTGCATCATAATGACATCCACTTGCAGTGATGAGTTACTAAAATTTGCTATTCAGATGGCTGTAACAGCAGGAAAAGATATCCTATTAAATGATATCCCCAACTATAGTGAAAGCGAATTGAAGGAAGTATTAAAGAAAGCAATATTCCATGACACATTGATTAACTATAGCCAGCCTCTTAGCTTTGATTACCAGTTCAACCAAATAAAAACGTCATTAATGTCTAAACGTGGCACAGAAACAGGGTTATTACGTATCGTAACACACAGAATATTAGAGACTGAAAACCAATTGCCATTCAATACATTACGAAACACTATCGCAAAAAATATAGAACTATTGTTATCTTTAATACCTGATGTTGTACTTTCAAACCCTGCGATCCAATACTCACATCCCTTCACGAAAAGAGCTGATGGCGATGTATTGATGATTAACTTTCGCCAAGAAGGTGGTTTATTGATTTCATTTGAAATCTTTTTCAATACAGGAAAGGTTTCAGACAAACTGTCTTTAAAACAATGTAATAACCGATATGAAGTAGAGAAAAATCTCCCTTTTAATGAAAGAAATCAAGAAATTAATCAAAATAATTTTATTGTAGAGCAACTCGACCAATTTGTTTTAAGACTCGGTAGCAACACAAAGTTAGCTAAGATTAATCAATGGAGTCGCGCTAATGAACTAACAGATAAAGTAATAAAACAGCTAAATACCTATGGATATATTTGATTTCTATAAAATATAAAGATAACCCTAATAGTAACAAGTAATATTATTCTACAAGTAAATAATGCAATATTATTTGTAACACACCTAAATCACTTAT
>NZ_JAMPNU010000029.1:0-69946 GCF_028479505.1 Providencia sp. PROV205
ACTTCCTGTTGGGCTTTTCTATCCCTAACAAGAAGGATGAATTCGTCAACGAGATGATTAATCTTGTCCAGTGTCGTGTTATTAGCTGGAATTCGTTTTTCAATAAATCCAGTCGCTTCCATGATGTCCAAACGGCGGATTCCGTCAGCCATTTTAGCTTCATCGCTATCATGGTGCGCCTCGTCTATTTCAAGATACAACTTTAGCTGTGGAAAAAGCAGGTCTGCGAGATAAATTTTTCCAGAGTGCCCTTCCTTTCGAATACACTGCTGGCAAACGAACTCAAGGTCAGGGTCATTCAACCTGTGAAAAATGCGATTGATAATGTAGTGTTCCCAGCGCTTATGAGAGATTTTTGATAGTGCCCGAAGAATATAGTCATCTTTACTCATGTTAATACCATTTAAAAACAAATAAATAACCAGACAAAAGACTTAACTAAGACGCCTGTATTCGCAAGCGTAGTATCAAAATAGTAAATATATCATCACCATAATACTTAGCACTGTAAATAGCGACGGGATGCTCAATTCCATCGACTTTCATCATAAAAAAAATTATTCCATTTGATTTTTTTGCCATTAAATTCGATAACGACAAGTTCAGATAACAGCTTTTTATCTGAACTCTCTTCTATTCTTTCCCAAATTTTTGCTATGCCCGCTGCTGAGTTAAAATAATTAGAAAGCCTTCTCTCAGATGCCTTATACTCTCGACTTTTACGCTCCCGAATTTCACTATCATATTCATCTTCATACGCTTTTTTTGCTCGTTTGAAATCTGATTCAGCCTCTAACAATACATTCATCCGAAATATGAATGTGCCTTGTTCTGAAAGAAAAATATCTTTGGTATCTTCAATATTTGTAGACTTTGCAACCAATACTTCTACCGCCCTTCTAACATTATTTTTGCATGATGCAGAATGTTCTTGATTAGGACCTAAGCGTAAATATGGCGAAATCGTTCTACCTAAACGCACAAAAGAATCCACCCAAGTCACATTCGCATCGCAATACTCGCAAATAAGCCCATCTTTACTGTCTTTTGTAATCGCAGAAATAGAAACCAATTGATCATCGTTTTTAGATTGTCTAGCAAAAAACATTTTTAAACCTTTCGCCATACCATCTCCCCCAATCTGTTTATCGCTATAAGGTGAAAATAACCTTATCATCACACGTATACAGCAACAAAAATTAGATAAAAACAATGAATTAATTATCTATGTCACGATAAAATGGAGCTTATTATAAAATAATAAGTATTATTGTGTATGTCGAATAGTAAACACCCTACACTCATTAAATTTAAATTCTGTATAAATCGAAAATCCAGTTCCAATCACTAATAAATACCCATCACGGAATTAAAAGCTGATATTAAATTTTATTTACCAAAAAATGCGATTTCATCTTATTGTCCTTCTTGTCAATTTATGTAAATGTTAACAGTAAATTTAACTTAAGATAACGTTCTCAATGAAATTTAGCGACTCCCTAAATTCCGCACTTTAAACTCACGCTTAATCAGCGTCACAACGGATTTGTGGATGTATTAGCAAGGATGCCCTGAACCGATATTTCATCACTGGCACCGCCTTAATTCATTGGGTTAGATAACTACATGTATTGATTTATGAATTAGGCAAAAATATGCAGGAAAAAGCATTACCCTCCGCGCGTGGTCACGTTGGTGAGCAACACCGTTCATTAAAATGGAGTTTGCTAAGCTTATGTTTTATGTCAGCCCCCTTATTGGCTGACCCCGTCAACCAAGCACTCTCTATCGATGCCCGTGAACAGCAACGCCAGCAAGAACGTGAACGTATGCTACAACAGCAGAACAACCCCGTTGTGGATACACGTATTCAACAGCCTGATTTGTCACTGCCGGATTATCCGCAAAATGAGCAACCCTGCTTTACCATTTCCACTATTAGCCTTGATGGTGAATCCGCCGCCGATTTTCAATGGGCGTTAAAGGCCGTTAACGACGCCAAAGGCCAGTGCTTGGGTAGCCAAGGGATTTTGTTGGTCCTCAATAAAGTCCAAAATGCCATTTTAGAGAAAGGGTATGTGACTACCCGCGTGATGGCTCAGGAACAAGACTTGAATCAAGGTGAATTAGTCCTCACGCTCCAGCCGGGGCGCATTAACACCATTCGTTTTGATGAAGGCACCTCATGGCGTGGTCGCTTGTGGAATGCCGTTCCTGCTTCCTCGGGCGATATTTTGAATCTGCGTGATATTGAGCAAGGGCTGGAAAACTTTAAACGCGTACCGAATGTCACTGCCGATATTCGTATCGAACCCGGCCCGATTGATGGCACCAGTGACTTAGTGGTCAGTTGGCAAGAAAAACGCCCTGTGCGATTAAGCTTGGGTTTGGATGATAGTGGCTCAAAAAGTACGGGGCGCTATTTGGGCTCTGCGACGCTCGCCATTGATGCGCCGTTTGCCCAAAATGACATGTTTTACGCCAACATCAGCAAAGACTTGTTTGATAAAGGCCCTTTTGGTAACCGTTCTTATACCCTGAACTACTTTATTCCCGTTGGCAATTGGGGCTTTGCAGCCAATTACAATGAATATAATTATCACCAAAATATTCCCAATGCCAACGAAGTGCTGCGTTATAGCGGTAAGAGTGATACCGCACAATTTACCGTGTCACGGTTGCTGTTTCGCGATCAAACCCATAAAACCACGCTTAACTTACGTACCTACCGAAAAACGGCCAGTAACGCGGTCAATGACATTGATATTGAGCAGCAACGTCGCCGTACTGCTGGCTGGGAAGTCGGTATTAATCAGCGCAGCTTCTTAGGCAATGCCACACTCGATGCCAATGTCAACTGGCGTCGCGGTACAGGTGCGTATGGAGCTCGCCGTGCGCCAGAAGAAGATACCCACAGCGGCAGTGCCCGCGTGGGGATTTTGCTCGGAGACATCAGTTTCAATCAACCCTTCACGTTGGGTGAACAACCTTGGCGTTTGAATACCACTTTACGCAGTCAATGGACTCAGCACGCCCTAACACCGCAAGAGCGCATGTCTATTGGTGGACGTTATACCGTCCGTGGTTTTGACGGTGAGCAAGTGCTGTCAGGAGAAAAAGGCCTGTTATGGCGCAACGAACTGGCGTGGAATGCCTTTTCTCAAGGGCAAGAGCTGTATTTAGCCGCTGACTACGGGCGTGTTGAAGGCCAGAGCACTAAATACCTTGTGGGGCATCAACTCGCGGGTACCGCATTAGGGCTGCGCGGCTCAATTTCATCACGTTTAAGCTACGACCTGTTTGTCGGCGTGCCGTTATATAAGCCGAAAAAATTCGATACATCAGGGGCGACAGCAGGCTTTAGCCTCAACCTTGAAATTTAATCGCATTTTATTGATTTGATAATCGATAGACATTTTCAGTTTTACCCGTGTCTGCACTGTTTTTTTTGAAGGAACTCCATTATGAACAAGCATTGTTATCGTTTAATTTTCAGCCGCACTCACGGGGAATTACGTGTTGTATCCGAGCTAGCTAAAAGCTGTAGTACCGAATCAGGCCAAACGCGCGGTTCAAATGGCGGCCGCCTGTGGGTCACTCTGCGCCGCACCTCGCTGCTGCTGTGGTTAGCCTTGTGGGGTGGCTCAGCCATGGCGAGCAGCATTATTGCCGATAACAATGCCCCTAAAAACCAGCGTCCTGATGTGATCAACACGCAAAATGGCATTCCACAAGTCAATATTGCGGCACCGAATGGTTCGGGCATATCCCATAACCAATATAAACAATTTGATGTCGATAACCGTGGCGCCATTCTCAATAACTCGGCGGTGATGACTTCAACGCAAACCGCGGGGATGATCCAAGGCAACCCGAACCTTGACCTAAACAAAGCCCCTGCGCGTGTTATTCTGAATGAAGTCAACAGTAATAACCCTAGCCAAATTAAAGGCTTCCTCGAAGTGGCTGGCGGTAAAGCACAAGTGATTGTCGCCAACCCATCGGGAATTATTTGTAATGGCTGCGGCACCATCAACGCTGGGCGCATGACCCTCACCACAGGTAAACCACAATTTAATCAAGATGGTAGCCTCGCGGGGTATCAAGTCGAGCGTGGTGTTATTCGTGTTGAAGGCGGTGGCTTGAATGCCGATAGCCGCCACGATACCCAATATGTGGATTTGCTCGCCCGCGCCGTTGAAATCAACTCCGGCGTGTGGGCGAAAGAAAAAATCGCGGTTGTCGCGGGTAAAAATAAGGTTGATACGCAAAATAACCCCACCCCGATAGAGAGCCAAACCCCACAACCTGAGTTTGCTATCGACATGGGGCAAATGGGCGGCATGTACAGCGGTTATATCCACATGGTAGGCACCGAAAAAGGCGTGGGCGTGCGTAACCAAGGCGGGCACATCCAAGCGGATAAAACCTTAACAGTCAGCAGCAACGGTAAGCTGATTTGGGGCAGTGCATCGCAGCAAGCCACCACCCAAGCCGGCAGTGATATTACCCTGACCGCTAAAGACGCCATCGACCACCAAGGTAAATTGCACAGCGGCGGCACCTTAAACATTGAAAGCCAAACAGGCTCAGTGAGCAATACCGGCACACTAGCTGCGCTAAAAGATGTCAATATCAATGCGAAAGGCGATATCCGCAGCCAAGGCAACGTGCTCGCAGGCAGTGATAACAAAAGCAATATTATTAAAGATGCTAATATCACCTTAAACAGCGACGGTAAAATTAATACCCGAGGTACACTTTTAAGTAAACAAAACGTCACAGTAGTAGGCCAGTCACTGGATTTAAGCCAAACACAAGTCGCCGCCTCGACGTTGGCACTCACCGCCAAACAAGGGGATATCGCCCTCACCCAAGGCAAAATTGACGCCAACAACGTCAAACTCAACAGCGCACGCGATATTCATACCGAGCAAGTGCAAGTCAAAGCCGCGCAATGGAACGTCAGCGCTAACAACTTGTTTAACCAGAAAGGCACATGGGTACAAACAGGGCAAAATGAGAGCCAATTTGCGCTTTCTGGGCAACTGAATAACCAAGGCGGCGCGATTGAAGCCAATCGCCTCAAGTTCAATGCCGACTCATTGAACAACCAAGCGGGCCGGCTGGTTGCGTTAGGCAATACCAAACAAGATTGGCTGGTGAAAAATAGCGTTAGAAACCAGCAAGGTGAAATCGGGGCGAATGGCGATTTAAGCCTAACAGCGAATGCGATTGATAACCAATCGGGCACCATTAAAAGCCAAACCACACTGGTATTGAATGCCAAAGAGCAGATTGATAATCGCGCGGGTAACCTTGTCGCAGGGAATGCCGTCAACCTGCAAGCAGGCAAATCGCTGAATAACGCATCCGGTACTATCAACAGCCAAAAAGTGACTATCACCACGGACAATCTCAATAATGCACTGGGTAAACTGATTAGCCAGACGACCCTCGATATTGTCGCTCGCCAACAGATGAATAACGCCAACGGATTTATTGGCTCAGGTGATAAATTAACCTTAACCGCTCAAGATGTGGTTAACAACCAACAAGGCACGCTGCAAAGTGACACTCAGCTCACGGTAGATGCACAACGTATTGATAACCAAAGCGGAAAAATACTGTCTGGGGAGCAACTTACTCTTAATGCAACGACTGGCCTTGATAACCAAAGCGGAACACTTTACAGCAAAGATATTACGCTGAATGCAAACAAGATTAACAACCAGCAAGGGCAAGTCGTTGGTGAAAATAGCGTTGATATCACTGCAAAAAATGCGTTAGACAACACCAAAGGTAAAGTGATTGCCAATGAGACATTAACCGCGTCTATCGGTCAGCAACTCGCCAACCAAGTAGGTTTACTGCAAGGGGGTAAGCAGGTTGCCATCACTACCAAAGCACTGGATAACCGAGATGGTCAAGTACTATCAGGCAAAGCCTTGGATATCACAACCACCGCGCAAATTGACAATGTAAAAGGCGAAATCAGCAGCCAAAACGTCAATATCCACACCGCTCACTTGGATAACCAAACGGGTAAAGTGATTGCGACCCAAAATCTCGACCTTATCAGTCAGAGCGATGTGAATAATCAGTCTGGCTTATTAGAAGCAGGCAATCAATTAACCCTCGATACCCAAGGGGATATCAACAACCAAAAAGGCACGCTGCAAGCAGGAAAACAGACGAACCTCAACGCAGAGAATATTGATAACACCCAAGGCCAGTTATTGTCGGGTAGCCAGCTCATCGTAAACACGCAAAATGACCTCAATAACCGCCAAGGCAAAGTCAGCGCTGGCAAAACATTGCAGTGGCAAGGTAATCACTTCAATAATACCGCGGGCTTGCTACAAAGTGGTGGCACATTAACGTTAACCGGTAACCAACTGAGTAATCAGCAAAAAGGCCAAATTCTCAGCCAAGATGCACTATCGTTCACCCTCAGTGGCGATTTTAATAACCAAGCGGGTATTTTGACCAGCCAAGGTGATACCGCAATTAGCGCTAATCTTGTCAATAACGCGCAAGGGGCACTCAATGCCCTTGGGCGCTTAGATATTCAAGTGGCACAGCTGATTGATAACCGCGATGGGCGACTCTTCAGCCAGCAAGCGCAAACACTCAACGCACACAATATTCTCAACCAACAGGGTTGGATGGGCAGCTTAGATTCATGGCAGGCTACGACTCAGTCATTGAATAACCAAAACGGTGAAATCCAAAGCCAGAAAAATGTTGAACTCACGGCAAACGCCCTGGAAAACCAGCAAGGCACATTGCAAGCGGGTGGCTCTGCATCACTCTTGGTTGTCAACGAAATCAATAATACCCAAGGCAAAATCAGTGCCAGTCAAAACCTCACCGCCACAGGGCAGTCCGTCAGAAACCTGCAGGGACAATTACTCTCTGGTGGCACATTGCAGCTCAGCGCGTCGAGTGTCGATAACTCGCAAGGCGGCTTACTGTATAGCCAAAAACAACTGTTGTTATCCATTGAAAATGCGCTGAATAATCGTCACGGCAAGCTGCAAAGTGGTGAAAACCTCACGTTAACCAGCCAAGCGTTAGACAATACATCTGGCAGAATAGAAAGCCAGCAAACCCTGAATATCACCAGTACCACGCTGATTGATAACACATCAGGGTCAATCCTCAGTAATCAAAACCAACAACTGGAAACAAAAACCTTTAAAAACCAGCAAGGGACGGTGAGTAGCCTCGGAAAGCTTGCGTTGAATACAACAGAGCTTGATAACACCCAAGGTACCCTCATTAGCCAACTCGCGGGCACCTACAACATCGCGCAGCTCAATAACACACAAGGGAAAATTCACAGCGGTGATACCTTGACGTTAACGGCTGCCGATATCCAAAACCAACAAGGGCAACTGGTTTCCACCAACGCACTGAAACTGATTGCGCTCACCTTGGATAATCGACACAACGGTATTCTCAGCAGTCAAGGTAGCCTCAGCCTGTTACTCAATGCCTTAGATAACCGTGAAAATGGACTGGTTCACGGCAGTAAAGAAACCACGCTGACCGTTAAAAATATCGAAAATACCCAAGGCCGGCTGCAAAGTAATGAAAACTTGACGTTTTCAGGGGTGAACACTCTCAATAACCAATCAGGTCAGGTGTTAGCCAATGGGGATATTGCGCTGAATACCGATGCCGCTTCCACCTCGGCTCAGCTTGCCCTCTCAAACCAACAAGGTACCCTGCAAAGTGGTTCGTCACTTGCCATCAGTACCCAGTCCATAAATAATCAGGGCGGGACAATCAAAAGTCAGAAAACGCTTTCGCTGACCGCGGCGCAGGACTACACGCACCGCGCAGGTGATACCCTCACTAGCAACCAATCGGTCACACTGAATATCACGGGTACTTTGACTAACCTCACTGACTGGTTATTACCGGGTGACTTTACCCTGTCGAGCCTAAACTTCACAAACCAAGGCTCATTGGTCAGTAAAAACCTCGCTATCACAACAGGTAAACTAAATAACCTGAATCGGTTAGAAGCCGATAAGATGGCGCTCGACGTCGACGCTTTAAACAATAGCGCGACATTGATGGGGGATGAGATCCGCGTTAAAGCTAAGACCCTTGATAATCAGGGGAAAAAGGCCGTCATTGCCGCAGCAAAACACATTGACCTACAAACAGAAAAAACACTCATCAACCGCGACCAAGCGCTGATTTACAGTGGCGATACCCTCACACTCACCAGTGATGACTTAATTGAAAATAACGCCAGTTTTATTGAAGCGGAAGGTGACGTTTCCATTACCGCGCGTCAACTGAATAACTTACGTGAAGGGTTAGATATTCAGCGCGAGGCCGAGGTCGAAAATTATAAAAAGCAACTGTATAACTTTTACTGGCGTTCATTTGAAACTCAGGCCCATAAAAACCCAACTGCGATGGCACCGACCACGCAGCAATTGACCTTTCAAAACGATCAGGCCGCATTGGATAACAAGTATGGCACAATCTTAGACATTGATGCCAAAAATAAACGCGCACAAATGAAGGTGAAACAGCAGGATGGTCAAGTCACCACCCTGTGGGTCAACTATTTGGCGCTCACTCCCAATAGCGATGGCAGTTATGCCATGACTTTCTATGAGTCACGTGGCGTACCGGGGCGTATTCAAAACCCGCCAACCCCTTACCATGGTGCGGTATGGCGTAAGCATAACCAATATCGCTATGAAGTGTGGGATCCAAATCAACACATTGATATGGCAACTGCAACCGGTATTGATGATTTTAGTTGGATACGCGAACGTTCAGTCACAGGCTCTGTCACCCGTGACAAATTGATCTCCGAAGGAATTGGCGCGCGCATTTTGTCGGGCGGCAATATGACGCTCAATATCACGGATTTAATCAAAAATGATGCCAGCACCATTACCTCAACAGGTGACTTAGATATTAAAGGTCAAGGGCACATTGAGAATACTGGCTATTCCGTGAATGAGCGCCGTAAAGAATTTTATTCCGACCATTATGATGTCAGTAAAAGCCACTGGTATCCACAGTCCAGTAGTGACAAAACCACGGCACTCACCACCATCGATGGCATTATTTCGGGTAATGGCAATGTCACCATCACCAGTGCCAATATCACCAATACCACCGTCAATGCCGCGCAAATCACCACGCTAGAAGCGGCGATGAATGCCGCCAAAGCGGAACGTGCTGAATGGGAACGTAATCCACTGGCATTTGATATTGATGGCGTGAATAAACAAGACCTCAATACCACCATCAATGAGCAGGGAAAATCAGAGCTCAATCAAGCTGAGGGCACTTCGCCAATCGACCGCCCTCTGCTCCCTGCCGAATTGGCGTTAACCGAAAAACAGCACATCGGCGATGTGGCAACCTCTATCCCAGATAATGGCTTATTCCGTCCGAACTTAACCCCAGACAGCCCATTCTTAGTGGTCACCGACCCGCGCTTTACCGACAGAAATAAGTTTATCAGCAGCGACTACCTACTTGAGCGGGTTGGCTACTCCCCTGCCGATGTGCATAAGCGTTTAGGGGATGGTTTCTATGAACAACGTCTCGTCCGCGAGCAGGTGCTGAAACTTACTGGTCGCCCTTCTCTGCGTGAAGAAGATGCCATGGCACAGTATCAATACCTGATGAATAATGGTGTTAAAGTCGCGGAAGAGTTCAACTTGCGTCCCGGTGTTGCTTTGACCCCGGCACAAATCGCTGCCCTGCAACAGGACATCGTATGGCTAGTCAGCGAGACCATCAACACCCCACAAGGCCCACAAACGGTCTGGGTTCCGAAAGTCTATTTAGCTAACACGACACTTAGCCTGACACAGCAAGGGGCGATGATCAGCGGTAAGACACTGAACTTATCCGCTGACAGCATCGATAATGCAGGGAACTTATTAGCAGAAAAAGGCCTTGAGGTCGATGCGAAACAATTTATGCACCGTGATGGGGATATCAAAGCGGATACTATCAATATCCAAGCCGATAGCCTCACGTTAAGCACCAACTTACAAGATGCACTGCGTCAAGCGACAATGAGCGCCACCGATATCACCTTAAGTGGGCATGACGTTCAACTGCAAGGCGCGAAACTGGATGCAACAGGCGATATCAAGCTCAATGCACGTGACAATTTATCCATTACCGCAGTGAAAAGCACCCATACTGGCAGTATTGATGTGATTGCGGGGGCAATGGGTGAACGCGGTAATGAAGGCATGGATGCGACTGGTAGCCTCGCGCATATCAGCGGCGAATGGCAACTCGCACAAAGCAGTGAACTCAGCGCTGGTGGCAATCTCAGCCTCAATGCCGGAAAAGATGTCACCGTCAAAGGCAGCCAAGCGCAAGCTGGCGGCACATTAGATGTCAACGCGGGTAGCGATATCAATATCCTATCGGATAAAACCACCAATAAAAGCCAACTCGATGCACAAGGCAACGGTTCTTCCGTCAGCAACACCCGTGAAGAAGACCGTTTGGTGCTCAGTACGCTCAGTGGCGACAAAGGCGTTTCATTGAACGCAGGTAACAACTTGGTGGCAGAAGGCGCCCAAGTCGATAGCCAAGCAGGTAAAATCAGCGTCTCAGCGAAAGATGTGACTATCACGGCAGCAACTCAAGACACCCACGCGCTAGACCAAGAGCAAACGCGCAATGGCAGCAGCAAAGGCTCCCGAGTCGATGAAACCTCATCCCATGAGGTGGTCGGCAGCACCTTCAGCGGGCAAAACGGCATCGAAATCACGGCGCGAGATAAAGACATCACCGTCACGGGTAGCACCATCCACAGTGAAAAAGGCGAAATCACCCTTGATGCAAAACAGAATGTGACACTCAATACCGCCACGGAAGAAAATAAAAAATATGTTGAAGAGCAGCGTAGCAGTAAAGGCTTCTTAAGCGCCAGCAGTGAGCACACCATCCAAAACGATGAAACCACGCGAGAAAAAGGCAGCTTGCTCAGTGGCGAAAAAGTCACCATTACCGCAGGGAACGACCTGACCGTTAAAGGCTCTTCCGTGGTTGCAGAGAATGATGTCAGCTTAACCGCTGGCAACAATGTGGATATCACCGCTGCGACCGAAACCGACTCACATTATCTGCTCGAAGAGAAGAAAAAAAGCGGCCTAATGAGTAGCGGTGGCATTGGCTTTAGTGTCGGTAAACAATCCTCCCGCCATGAAGTAGATGAAAAAGGCACCACTCAAAGCCAAAGTGTCAGCACCATTGGCAGCACACAAGGCAATGTCAACATCACCGCCGGCAACAAACTGCATGTGGGAGGAGCTGACCTGATTGCCCAAAAAGACTTAAACCTCACGGGCGACAGCGTCCAAATCGACCCGGGCTATGATGAACGGACTCGCACTGAGACATTTGAAACCAAGCAAAGTGGGTTTGGTATTTCTCTCTCTGGCAGTGCAGGCAGCGCCCTCAATACCGCCGTCAGCACTGCACAGCAAGCTCGCAAAGAAAGTGACGGTCGTTTAAGTGCCCTGCAAAACACCAAAGCGGTATTATCGGGTGTTCAAGCCCAGCAAGCCGTTGAATTAGATGGCCTTAAAACTGAGGCCGCCAATAACTACAATGCGGCAAACAACCTCAAGCCAGGTGATAAAGGCTACCAAAAAGGCGCGACCAATACGGTTGGCGTCAGCGTGTCTTACGGCAGCCAATCGTCGAAAAGCGAAACGCATACCGATAGTCGCCAGTCGCAAGGCAGCACCTTAAACGCAGGCCAAAACCTGTCGATTACCGCAACAGGTAAAAACAAAGATACCAACCCCGACAGCGGTAATATCACGGTCGTCGGCAGTGAGCTCAAAGCAGGCAAAGACTTATCACTGTCTGCCACGCAAGATATCAACCTCGTTTCTGCCCAAAATACCGAGCAGACAAACAGCAAAAATAGCAGCAAAGGTAGCAGTGTCGGGGTTGGTGTGGGCGTTGGTGAAGGTGGCTATGGAGTCAATATCTCAGCCTCCGTCAACCAAGGCAAAGGCCATGAAAAAGGCAATGGCCTCACCCACACGGAAACCACATTGGATGCAGGCAACAAACTCACCTTAAACAGTGGACAAGATACCACCCTCAAAGGGGCGCAAGTCAGTGGTGAGCAAGTCACTGTCAATGTCGGTCGTGACCTCACCCTGCAAAGTGAGCAAGACAGCGACCGCTATGATGCGAAACAGCAAGAGGTCAGCATCGGTGGCGGTTACACGATAGGTGGCACGCCAAACATCAATATCAGTGCCAGCAAAGATAAGATACACAGTAACTACGACAGTGTGAAAGAACAAACCGGTATCTTTGCAGGCAAAGGCGGCTTTGATGTCAACGTCAAAGAGCACACTCAGCTTGATGGCGCGGTGATTGCCTCAACAGCGGATAAAGACAAAAATCGCCTTGATACCGGTACGTTGGGCTGGAAAGATATCGACAACAAAGCCGACTTTACCGCCGAGCACACGGGCGGTTCGATTGGCACCGGTGGCCCAATTGGCAGCCAGCTGGTAACCAATGCCGCGGGCGGGTTACTCTCTAACGCCAATAACAGCGGGCACGCCGAAGGCACCACGCAATCGGCAGTCAGTGACGGCACTGTCATTGTGCGCAATGAAGACAAGCAAAAACAGGATGTTAATGAGCTCAATCGCGATACCGAGCACGCCAATGACGGCAGCATCAACCCGATATTCGATAAAGAGAAAGAACAAAGCCGCTTAAAACAATCCCAGTTGATTGGCGAAATCGGCAATCAGACCATGGATATCATCCGCACCGAAGGCGATATTGCGGGTCTGAAAGCGCAGAAAGACCCCGATGCGCTAGCCATCGCCAAAAAACAACTGGAATTAGAGGGGAAAACACTCACTGATGACGCGATTAAACAGCAAGCTTACAACAACGCCATGGCACAGTACGGCACGGGCAGCGACTTCCAAAAAGCCGCCCAAGCCGTCACTGGCTTGCTACAAGGGCTTGCGGGTGATAATTTAGCAGGTGCATTGGCAAATGCCTCTTCCCCTTACTTAGCAACGTTGATAAAACAGCAGGTTGGCGAAGATAATAAAGCCGCGAATGCCATGGCACATGCTGTGTTAGGCGCCGTCGTCGCTGAGCTAAATAACCAATCCGCCGCTGCGGGTGGATTAGGTGCTGGTGGCGGTGAGTTGTCGGCTCATGTTATCTTGAACACCCTCTTCCCGGGCAAAGAGATTTGGGAACTGAGTGAAAGTGAGAAACAGCAAGTCAGCGCACTAAGCCAACTGGCTTCAGGCCTTGCTGGTGGACTGACTACCGGTGATGTGGCTGGGGCAATTACCGGCTCGCAAGCTGGGAAGAATGCGGTTGAGAATAACTCAATGGCACTTGGTGGAAACCTTGGGTTCTTATTTGCTGATATCCCAGATTGTGATGCGAGCTGTAAAGCAGACATAACTAAAGGCATTAATAATGGTAATTTAGTTGTGTCTGGAGCATCGATGGGCGTCGTTGCAGCTGGCTACTCATTAGTTATAGCACCAGAAATGATAGCAACTGTTCGAACTGCTTTAACAGGCTGTAAAGCAGCACCTGTAATATGCTTAAATGAAGTGGGTATATTTACAGCAGAGGTAGTAACACCGGGAGGAACTGGTGCCGGCGGTGCATTGATTATTGGTAAAACAGCACAAGAAGTCTCGACAGTTAAACAAGTAATACAGTCAGAAGCCAAGGCTGGTAAGATTAACTTGAATCAGTTGACGAGTGCGGAGTCAACAGTAATAAACTCAGGTAAAGATATCCTTAAATTACCTAATGGAAAACAAGGGACAGTCATACAGAATGCATTAGAACCTCATGAATACCAGCAAGCATTAGATATTGTTAAATATAAGGGCGGTAATTTTAAAGGAGTTGAAAAAGAAAATTTCCAAGGAATAGATGGATGGCTAGATGGTGTTCCGGTCCAATTAAAATTAGTAGAAGGGCAGAGCATCAACGCTGTTAGGCGCAATATTGTGAGTGGTGCCAAAGATATGCAAAAAGCTGGCTATCAAGGGGATCTATATGTGGATGCATCTAAAACAGGTGTAAGCATGAAAGAAATGATTGACCACTTTAAATCTGGCTCTCCAGTTAGCAATATCACAAAAGAAGGCACGGTAAATAATATTTACATTAAAACCCAAGATGGCTGGCTTAATGTTACAAGTGGCTCAATTAGTACCAATGGAGGAAAATAATGTCTAACGAAATTTTATTTCCAATTAAAAAGCTTCCTCAATTTGAAGATATCCTCAATAGTATCGTCGATGGGTTTAATGACTTTTCTTTGTCTACAAAACAATTAACTATAGGTATATCAGCTAAAAAAGGACTGAATTTACTTGATAAGTTTATCTATATACACGACCACCAATATGATTATTTTTGTTGGATAAGTTTTAACTTTATTGAAGAAAATCTACGTGATATAGATGATATAGAGTACCCATACATGGTAAGTGTCTCCACAAGAGGTGAGAGCAACTTAAAGTTTTCAGTTTTAATTTTGTATATAATATCTAGCTCATTGAATTCAAGAGTAATTTATGATGATGCTTATTTAATCCAAGCTAAAGAGCCTTATCCATCTTCTGAATTAAAACTATTTGTTGAGCGTTACATTCAAGATCTTTACTCTATTAATTAATGAGACGATCCCAGTTATTTGCTGGGATCGTCCTTAAATATCTTACTCGTTCTCAACCTGCTGGATAATCAACTGTCCGGTTTGGCGAGTGAGGGGGTAGTGACTCCCCACCTCAAATCCCATCTCTTTCAGCCACTTACCGCTTAAGGTGAGTTGTGGGCTGGAGTTACCTCGATTGGGGGCGTAACCCACTGTATATTGTCTGGTTTTGCCCCCCTTCTTCTTTAGCTGTCTAACTTTTTGCCTTACAACTGCGCACTAATGCCAATCGTCGAAAAGCAAAAGGCGGCTTTGATGTCAACGTCAAAGAGCACAATCAGCTTGATGGTGCGGTGATTGCCTCAACGGCGGATAAAGACAAAAATCGCCTCGATACCGGTACGTTGGGCTGGAAAGATATCGACAACAAAGCCGATTTTTCCGCCGAGCACACGGGCGGTTCGATTGGCACCGGTGGCCCAATTGGAGGTCAACTTCTCACCAATACCGCAGGAGGATTATTATCCAATGCCAATAACAGCGGCCATGCGGAAGGCACCACACAATCAGCGGTCAGCGAAGGCTCCGTGATTGTTCGCGATGAAGACAAGCAAAAACAGGATGTTAATGAGCTCAATCGCGATACCGAGCACGCCAATGACGGCAGCATCAATCCGATATTCGATAAAGAGAAAGAACAAAACCGCTTAAAACAGTCCCAGTTGATTGGCGAAATCGGCAATCAGACCATGGATATCATTCGTACCGAAGGCGATATTGCAGGTCTGAAAGCGCAGAAAGACCCCGATGCGCTAGCGGTCGCCAATCACCCCAGCTGATATTTTTTAAAATTCTCGGCTTGTTCCAGCACACTTTTATATACCTCGTCATTGGCCACTGGTGGGAAGCCATATCGGTGCAATAATAAAATCAGGTCAACTTTCAGCTTCGCTTTAATATCGTCCCGGTTGCTCCAATCAGGGTATTGCGTGCTGTCATCGACAATCAGCTTCATATCTTTAGCAAGCACCAACATTTTGGCGTCATCGTAGGTGAAATCGTATTTCTGGCACATATGCTGCAAAATATCGAGGAAGGCTTTCTCCTCCATATCAATACCAATATCTTTAAATGACATCATTTCTGTTTTGATGTTGTAAATCATATCTGCCATTTGCTGTGTGAAATCATCGAACTCTTCACCATTGAGCACATCGTTCTCTTTGCGTTGATTATACTGCTCAACTAATGCTTGAAAACGCTTGGAAAAGTTGATCCCTTGGAGTTGGTTGACCTTTTGAAAATCACTAATGGCTTTTTGTAGCATCTTTTGTAGCAGCTGCATTTTTGTGTTTGGCAGCTTGATTTTATTGATGCGCGCCATGTATTCATCATCAAAAATATCAATGGTCTCCGCTTTGTCATCACCCAACGTGAAAATCTCTTCCACACCTTCGGATTTAAGGGCCTCGGCTATCATCTCTCGCACTTTTTGGTTCATTTGCGCTGTATCCGGTGCGTCCCCTTTCGTTAATTTGTAAACGATGGAGCGTACCGCGAGATAAAAATGAATGTGTTCCCGTTCATCTTGAGTAATATCTTCACTGCCCACACAGACATCATAAGCGGCTTTCAACCGCTTCACTAACCCCATAAAACGCAGTTCAACTTTCTTGGTTTGCAGGATAAATTCAGCCGCTCGATTAAGGCAGTCTAGCTGTCGTGTTGGCGAACCTGAAAAGTAATCATCGCTATCAAATTTATGGAATACTTGCGCCAATAAGTTCAAGTGATTACGCACTTCAACGATAGATTGCTGAATATCTTCGAAATTAGACTTATCCGCTTTCGAATACATGGCCAACGCCATATTCATGCGACTTTTAATACCAATATAATCAACCACTAACCCCTTTTTTTTCTCTTCAAAACGGCGATTCACGCGGGAAATGGTTTGAATAAGATTATGCTTTTGTAATGGCTTATCGATGTAAATAGTATCCAGCTCTGGCACGTCAAAACCGGTCAGCCACATATCAACCACAATGGCTATTTTGAAGTTGGATTTCGGGTTCTTAAATTGTTTATCTAACTCTCTGCGGTAATCTTTCGTTCCCAGCAAATTGTACATGGCCTCATGGTCATCTCTTCCACGAGTCATCACCATATTGACCATTGGTAAAGGCATCAATTCGCTTTTCTCTTGCTCAGTGAGTTCAGCACCCTCTATTGCCAGTTTCGCCTCAAACCACTCTGGCCGTTGTAACTTCAGGCTCTGATAAAATGCATAGGCAATATCACGGCTAGCGCAAACCACCATCGCTTTGCCTTTGATGGTCGAGCCTTCTTCAACACGTTTTTCATAATGTTGCGCAAAATCCTTCGCTAGCGCATCAATACGGTCAGGATCCCCTAAAATGGAGTTCATGTTCGCTGTGGCTTTTTTGCTTTCTTCTATCTGATATTCGCTGGTGCCTTGCGCTTCACACTCTTGGTAATAGCGTTCGATTTCTTCTAATTTGCTGTTATCAAGGGCGATTTTAGCTGCACGTCCTTCGTACACAATGCGCACGGTAATTTCATCATTCACCGATTCGGTCATGGTGTAGCTATCGATAGTTTCACCAAATACATCTAAGGTGGCGTCGATAGGCGTTCCCGTAAAACCAACGTAAGTGGCATTCGGCAGTGAATCATGCAGATATTTAGCAAAACCATAGGTCTTTTTAACCGTGCCGTCTTCTTGGTTAATACTGATTTTTTGGTCGAGGTTAATTTGGCTGCGGTGAGCTTCATCAGAGATACAGATAATATTACTGCGCTCAGAAAGCAGTTGAATATCTTCTGTGAATTTATGAATGGTGGTGAGGAATACCCCGCCACTGGCACGCCCTGCTAACTTGTCGCGTAGATCTTGTCGGCTGGTGACCGGTACAATAATTTCATCGCCAATAAAGGCTTTTGCATTGCAAAATTGTTTTGCCAGTTGTTCATCAAGATCGGTGCGGTCGGTGATTAAAATAATGGTTGGGCTAGCGAAATCGACGCTTTTCATTAATAAACGCGCTAAAAATTGCATGGTGTAGCTTTTACCACAGCCAGTCGCACCAAAGTAGGTGCCCCCTTTACCGCTACCCCCGATGTTTTCACCGCCCGAGTTTATCTGCTTACGCTCTTTTTCGATGTTGTAAAACAGCTTACGAGCCGCATAATACTGCGGATAACGGCAACAAACCTTAACTGGGGTCTTGCTGGTATCAGGAAAGAAAATAAAATTTTTCAATACATCCAATAAACGAACGGGATGAAATAGCCCTTCGATCAGGGTATATAGGCCATTGATACCTTGTTTTTCCGTTGATTCGTTACCGCTGATTTTGCGCCATGCGTAGTAGAATTCATAAGGGGCAAATAGGTTACCCATTTTGTTATTCACGCCATCACTAAGAATACACAAGGCGTTATAAACAAACAGCTTAGGAATATCGCGGCTATAACGAACGCAAAGCTGTGTCCATGCGTCAAATAGGGTAGCTTCTTCACCTCGCACCGCTGATTTAAATTCGAAGACCACCAGCGGTAAACCATTAACGTATAAAATTGCATCAGGGATACGCAGTTGGACTCCCCCATCACGGGCTTGCCCTTCTATTTCGAGCTGGTTAACTAACCGATAGCGGTTATTATCTGCCTCCGATACGATATCTTCCCCGGCAAATAATTTAACCAATTGAGCAGGCAATGTTTGGGTATCGATCAGTTCGATATACAGGTCTTTTTGCTTGCGGTCTTCGCGTTTGAGTAAAAAACCATTACTGAGCCAATGGCAAAAAGTTTTATTACTTTGGTAGAGGTCGCTGGCTGGCAAAGATTGTAATTGCAGAACAATCGTGGTGATTTCACTTTCAGTGATGCCATCAGCTTGATATTGGTTAGCAAGGTACTGACGTAAGTCGTCCACTATCAACACTTCGCTATTGTCTTTGCGTGGAATTGTGTTGCCGACATAATGCGGATAGCAGGTTTTTCCTGCATTGTTTGCATGTTGTCCTAGCAGTTCAATAATTGCCTGTTCCAATTTGGCTTCGGTGAAGATATGGCTCATGTCAGTGGCTTCTTGTCTGTTTTATAAATTGTTTTTTATCGTGTTTTTTAATTAAGCTAGTTTAATTGATTAGATAACAAAAACCGCTGCACAATAAGAAAAATGTGAAGCGGTCGAATAAATTAGATGAGTGTTTCTTCTGGAATGTCTATTTTGATATCGTCTAAAGACAGCTCGCCGGAGATCAGTTTAGGGAGGAGCGTGTCACGGAGTTTTGTTAACGTGTTGTTCTCTCTCATTCCGACAACTATTTTTCTTAAAAAATCATCACTCTGTTTTTTATAAGCTTCTAATACACTTGAATTAGGTAAAATAATATTGAATTTATCTATATCTTTTTTTCCTAAATGAGCAACTGTTGTTCCAACCTGAGCCATTTCTTCTATAGCTAAAAGAGGAGAAAGAGAATATTTAACAAAAAGATTACTGATGTTAGTACCTTTGGGTTTTGCAAGAAATAATCGTTGATTTAAATAAGCATCATCCCCAGACCAAATAGTCGCTCTAAACTCTGCATCCATTCCAACAATGATATCCCCAGCTATTATTTGTGTTTTCTTTGGATGCAGTTCTACACTAAATACTTGTGGCGTGCCTGTTTTTAAATCTCGAATACGAATAATTGGTTTTCCTTCACCTAAATCATTAAAAAGATTTGACTTAAATGGAGCACCAAAAATGATATCCATACTTTCATAAATTGAAGAATAGTACCAACTCTTAGGCACCCATCCCCCAAGCCCTAACGCAGGCTCTGAACCTTCTTCAAAAGCATCAGGAAATAACTGACGAATATCTTTTGATAACGGCTTAAACTTATCACTTTTACGCGCCGTTTTACGCAATTCAACCCGACGCAGTAATTCTTCTGAAAAGGCTAAATCCTGCTCAAAAAAACCGGCATCTAGTGCGTTATCGATAACAGGATCAAAATCTACAAACCATGATTTAAATAGCGTTTGCGCCATTTGCTCGAGAGTTTGATTGATTTGACTATTGAGCTTTAATTTATCATCCAGAGTCTTAAGTACATGAATAATCTGAGCTTGCTTATCTCTAGAGGGTAGCGGTATTTCCAGTTTTTTAGCTGAACTGACGTTAAAGTGTTGCTGCACAGCCCCTACAATATGAGCATTTACTTGCCCATGGGCCATTGCATTCATGAAATACGATAAATAATGTGGGCATAGTAGCTCGTTATTAACCCGAGCAATTACTATATCTGAGCAATTAGCTTCACGAAGGTCATTTGGTATAACGCATGTAGTTCCTGGTTTCCCCGTTCTCACAATTGCAACATCGCCCGGTTTAAGAGCAGACTTAGAAAGTTTTTTATGAAACTCAGATGATACATACTTCATGTCATCCCATTTTACATCATATTCATCAATATTTTTTGAACGTAAAAATGGAATACCACTTTCGATATATTCATTCGTCATCGTACCAACAAAACCAACCGTTATCTCATGACAAAGTCCACCAAGTAACCTCGTTTCAAATTTACTCCCCATACCCCAGCGCCTCCATATTTTTACGGATAGCTTTATCAAGCTCTGCCGCTTCATCCATCTGGCGATAAAGAGTTTGGGTTAGTTCCTGCATCTTGGTTTCAAACGACACACCGTCATCTTCAACTTCCGCAGCACCGACATAGCGCCCCGGTGTGAGTACAAAATCATTGGCCTTGATATCGTCAAAGGAGGCAACTTTGCAAAAACCGGCTTGGTCTTGATACTGCTCAATACTGATTTCATTGGCTGCAACACGACGTTTCAGTTCACTTTCGCTACTGCGCCATGCATGGAAAGTATCAGCGATAGTGGCGATATCCTCACCTGTAAGTTCTTTTTGGGTACGGCTGATCATGGTGCCGAGGTTACGGGCATCGATAAACAAGGTTTCCCCTTGGCGGTCACGATAACCATATTTGGCGCTCGCGTGTTTACTTTTACTGATAAACCACAAACAAACGGGGATTTGCGTGGTAAAAAAGAGCTGACCGGGCAAAGCTATCATGCACTCAATACGGTCATCTTCGATGAGTTTTTGGCGAATTTCGCCCTCACCACTGGTATTCGAGCTCATCGAACCATTGGCTAACACAAAGCCCGCAACCCCGTCTTCACTGAGCTTAGATAACATATGCAAAATCCACGCATAGTTAGCGTTTCCCGTCGGTGGGGTACGGAACCCCGCAAAACGTGGGTCGTTGGTCAGCTCGGCTTCATTACGCCAATCTTTTAAGTTAAACGGCGGGTTCGCCATAATAAAGTCGGCTTTTAAGTCAGGGTGTTGGTCTGCGAAAAAGGTATCCGCTGGGCGTTCCCCTAAATTGCCCGTCAGCCCCCTCACCGCCAAGTTCATTTTCGCCAGTTTATAGGTGGTGCTGGTCAGCTCCTGCCCATAAATCGCAATATCTTTGCTTTTCCCTTGGTGGCTTTCCACAAATTTCAACGACTGCACAAACATACCGCCTGAGCCGCAGCACGGGTCATACACTTTGCCTTGGTAAGGCTCTAACATTTCAGCAAGTAGGGTTACTACCGATTTTGGGGTATAGAACTCGCCCCCGCCTTTACCTTCGCTCGCAGCAAAGCGCCCTAAAAAATACTCATAAACACGGCCGACGAGATCTTCTTCCCCTACCCCACACTCCGTGGCAAGGGTATCGATGTTTTCAATGCTGTCGATAAGTGAGGCGAGCCTTTTCGGTTCAAGCCCTTGGCGAGAAAAATAGTTATCCGGCAATGCGCCTGTCAGTGATGCGTTGCTTTTTTCAATGGTGGATAACGCAGTATCAATAATCACCGCGATATCATCTTGTTTCGCACGCTCTTGCACATAAGACCAGCGGGACTGTTGCGGCAAAAAGAAAACGTTATCTTGTTGATAGAAAACATCCATATCAACAAAGGCTTCCTGACCATTTTTGATTAATTCGCTACGTTTGGCTTCGAATTTGTCACTAATAAATTTCAGGAACACCAAACTGAGTACCACATGCTTATACTCAGAGGATTCAACGCTACCACGCAGTTGATTAGCGGTATCCCAAAGGGTTTCTTCAAAGCCTTTGGTTGGTTTTTTCGCGGGTGATTTTGCCATGTCGATAGATTCTCTTTTCTTATCAGTTATTATCGGAGAGCACTGAGTTAGTGTTGATTGTTTTTACGCCAACTGCCGATAATGTATACAAAATAGGTATGAAGAAGATTATCTCATAAAATCAGATGGGTTTGGGCGGCTACCGCTGAAATTCTTTTTGAAACATTCGCTTTAATGTCCAATGAGATCTTACCCATAATTAGCTGATACACAACAAAATTAGAGAATTAGCGTGGTATCGGCAGCAAAATCCAAAATAATAATTTCAAAATAATTAGAGAGAAAAACTTGAAGTTATATTGTTATGTTATAACATAACTTTCACGTATCGGATCTATATTGGGTTTATTAATGAGAACAACAGCATTAGCAACTTTTTTTATTTTATTTCTAGGGAACCATAATTCGAGTTTTGCCGTTTCTACTGCAAAAGACTCAACAATTACTGTCACAGCAACAGGTATAGAAACGGAACAATTTGAAGCACCTTCCATCGTTAATGTAGTACACAACAATACGGCATTAACTTATACCTCAATGACTGCGGGGGGACTGTTAAAAGGGATCGCGGGGCTCAGTGAAGTTGGCGTAGGTCGTACTAATGGGCAAACATTTAACTTACGAGGTTATAACAAAAATGGGGTTTTAGTTCTGGTTGATGGCGTGAAACAGGACACTGGAATGGATAAGGGAAGTGCGACATTTGTCGACCCATTTTTAATCCAAAAAGTTGAGGTTGTCAGGGGACCTATGTCAAGTTTGTATGGTAGCGGTGGACTTGGGGGAGTCATTGATTATCGTACTGTAAATGCAAAAGATTTTCTGAATAGTAACGAAAAATATGGCTTTCGCGTATTTACCGCAGGGGCAACAGGGGACCATAGCTATGGGACAGGTGTGATGGCATATGGGCGAACAGCACAATTTGATGGTTTGCTTTCGCTGAGTCAACGCCAGCGAGGTAATATTTATCAAGGAGATGGATACTCCGCACCAAATGATGAGGGAAATAATAGTTTGTTTGCCAAAGGTGAATATGCGATTGACGAAAACCAAAGTATAAGCGGCAGCATCAAACACTATAGTAGTAAATCAAAAGAACCCGGAAACCCAACAGTCACTAGCCCCAGTGTTGATAATTCAGAATACTATCACCGCAATATTACTCAGCGTGATATACAAATGAATTATCATTTTAACCCTACTTATTCAGGCTTAATTGATTTGAATACACGGCTTTATTCTTCTGAAGTGGATGTTCATTCAACACCTGCGGGACAAAAAAGTAAACACCGCAATAGTACAAGTTATGGAACAAAAATAACGAATACGAGTGTGATCCAATCGCCGTTATTTGGTCAACAAATTATTGTAGGTGGCGAATTTTATCATCAAAAGCACCAGCCTTCAGGTGCTGAAACCGTCTACCCTGATGGGAAAATCAATTTTTACTCAGGGCTAATCCAAGATGAGATTACATTACGTGATTTACCAATGACTTTTATCATTGGTACTCGTTATGACCACTATCAAAGTAGCAATTCAAAATATGGTGATTTAACTGCTAGCAACTACTCGCCAAAAGCCGCAATTGTATTAAATCCAACCGATTGGCTGATGCTATTTGGTTCCGCATCCTCAGCCTTTCGGGCGCCCACAATGGAAGAAATGTATCGTGATGGATTACATTTTTACTCACGAGGGAAACCTAATTATTGGGTACCAAATCCAAACTTAAAACCTGAAACTAATAATTCACAAGAGATTGGGGTAGGACTGACATTTGATTCTATTTTCTCTGATGGAGATAACATCGAACTGAAAGGCAGCTACTTTAATACCCATGCGAAAAATTATATAGCAACGCATGTCGATAGAAAAAAGGGAATTACCTATGCAAATAATGTCGCGTTAGCAAAAATTTGGGGATGGGATATCCAATCAAGTTATGAACATCGTGATTTCAAATTAGGCCTATCCTATAACCATACTGAAGGAATTGATGCAAATAATCGTGAATGGTTAGGAAATTTAAGTCCTGATACGGTGATCACTTCTCTAGAAATACCCACATCACTCAGTGGAGTATCCGTCGGTTGGCGAGGCACTTTTGTCGCCCCAGCTCGCCATGTGAAAACAGGCACAGACACTCAAGCAGGCTATGTTTTAAATACATTTTCTGTGGATTATCAACCTCTCGAAAATCTAAAAGGCGTAACAGCTGCGTTAGTTTTAGATAATGCATTAAATAAGCAAGCGAATTCAATTCAAGGTGCTCCTATTGCGGGCCGCTCTGTTAATGTTTTTGTTAGTTATCAATGGTAAATAGGAATACTGAAATGAAATACCAATTAATTACGATTAGTTTATCCACATTGTTGATGACATCTATAGCGTCCGCTCATGATGTTTGGCTCACTGCTAAGCCAATAAGTGACCGTATTATTGCTGAGATTGGCTATGGCCATGATTTCCCGTCGAAAGGACGTTTACCTAATCGGCAGGATTACTTTGTATTACCGCAAATAACGACAGAACAAGGAAGTGAACCATTAGAAAGTACAGGAGCAGATTATGTTTATGAATATAAGCAAAATCTAAAGAATCCCGATAATTTCATTATATCAACAAATATGAAACCGATGTTTTGGTCTAGAACTAAGAAGGGGTGGCGGCCATTAAATAAGCAACAAGCAGAACAAGCGAGCTATTGCCAGTTTAGCGTTAAATTCGCTAAAACGATAGTGAGTGACGGTAATATCAAATTAGATAGTTATATCTTTAAACCAATAGGGCAAGAATTAGAAATAGTTCCAATTAATAATATTTTTTCTAAAAATGAGCAGGTAGATTTATTTCAGGTTTTTTACCGTGGTAAGCCACTTAGTTATAGTCAAGTTGAAATAGATTCTGCTGAGTATATTAAAAATAGTCATAACCATAGTCATACCGCTAATAACGAATCAAAGCACCCGCCACATACAGCGGAGTATTCAGTGACGAGTAATAATAATGGCATTATTTCCGTTAAACATTTACCTGCCGGTGAATGGATGTTGTTAACTAAGTATAAGCAACCATTTGAAAATAGTGAGCAATGTGATGAAAGTGTGGCGGTAGCAACGTTGTCATTTAAACGTTAATCGCAATCTTTTTACTGCTCTGAAAGCTTTCTCATAGATAAAATTGAATTATAGGTGAGATAGCTTTTTCTCGTGGGGTTCGGGGCAATAGATAGTTAGTCTGATTTCAGTGTTTATGATAAGCCATTATTGCGCTTAACAAACGCAAAAAAATAAGGCGGGAGTTACCTTTCCCGCCTTATGCTATCATTTTACTTATCAGCTTGTTCGATGTATTTCGTTACCAGAACAGTGCATATAGAACACACAAGATAACCATAATTGCGTATGACGCAATATTGAAACCTTTCGACGTTTTAAACGTTTCGGACGTTAGGATAATTGCCCCCTCACAGTCATCTTCTTTTGCCGTTGTCAGGCTAATTAAGCCAATCACAACCGCAGTAAAGAAGAAGGTGTACATCATTTGGTCTAGGAATGGCATACCTAACGGCATCAGTTTTAAGAATAATGCAAACGGAATTGAGAGCAGCACACCGATGATCGCCCCTTTCGCATTGGTTTTCTTCCAAAACAAACCTAATAAGAATACGGCTAAGATACCTGGGCTAACTAACCCCGTATATTCCTGAATATATTGGAAAGCTTGTCCAATGTTACCCAGTAATGGGGCGATAAAGCATGCAACGATTAACGCAACGACTGCACTAATCCGCCCGACATTCACTAATTTATGATCCGCGGTTGATGGAGCAATGTATTCTTTGTAGATATCCATGGTGAAAATAGTTGCCACTGAGTTCAACATGGAAGCTAAAGAAGAGACGATAGCCGCAGCTAATGCCGCAAACACGACCCCTTTAGCGCCTACTGGTAAGAACTGAGTTAACCATGGGTAAGCTTTGTCCGCTTGGGCCAGTGTTGGTATATGTTCTTGTGCCATCGTTCCTAATCCCGCCAGTAATGCAGGGTCAGAAACAATCACAAATGCCGCAATACCCGGTACGACAACAAGGATTGGGACAATGAGTTTAAGAAATGCGGCAAAAACCAAGCCTTTTTGCGCTTCATTAATAGACTTAGCGGCTAATGCGCGTTGAATAATATATTGGTTAAAGCCCCAGTAATATAAATTGGCAACCCATAAACCACCAATTAACACTGCAATACCGGGTAAATTACTAAACTGTGGGTTGTCTTGGCTTAAAATCATTTCAAAATGCGCGGGTGCTTCACTTGCCATACGGCTCATACCTGCGAATAACCCCGCATCACCGCCAATATAGCTTACCGCCATTATTGTGGTTAAAAAGCCGCCTAAAATTAAGAAGAAAACTTGTACAACATCCGTCCACGCAACCGCAGACAGCCCGCCATAAAGAGAGTAAATCACTGCAAACAATGCTAAGCCGAAAATAGCATAATGCATTGGGATACCTAGGATTGTTTGTAGTGCTAACGACCCTAAATAAAGAACTGAAGTTAAATTAACAAAGATAAATAATGCCAGCCAGAACACGGCTAAGATCGTTTTTAACGTTTTATTGAAACGTTTTTCAACAAACTCTGGAATAGTAAAAATGCCTTTATCAATAAACACTGGCATAAAGTATTTTGCGACAATAATCAGTGTTAGTGCTGCCATCCATTCATAGGACGCGATAGCCAAACCTATTGAAAAGCCAGAGCCCGACATACCAATAAACTGCTCTGCTGAGATATTTGCCGCAATCAATGAAGAACCAATTGCCCACCAAGGTAATGTTTTTCCTGCTAGAAAATAGTCTTTTGTACCTTTCTTTTGCCCTTTTTTATCTCGAGAAACCCAAAGACCAACACTAATAATGACAAGCACATACAGAATGAATATTCCGTAATCTAATGTGCTTAACCCAACCCCTTCAGTTTGCATAGTCAAATTCCTTCGCCAAGTGATAACAAAGCAAGTGTAAACGTTACCACAAAATATCACCGTTAAATGAATCACATATTTTCACAATATCATCTAAAATATTAACTTAGTAAGCTAAATAGCCGGAATCAATACAAAAAATCACCGAGAAGTAGAGAGAAAGTGGCGAAAACAAACCTGTTTTATAATAAATTCGTGAAGTTCATCAAACACAAATGAAAACGTTTACATTTTTTTCGTCATTCTATGGACTATAAAATAATTAGGCGTGCAAAGGCCTAACTGAATTACGTTGAACCAATGTCGGAGAATAAATCAAACTTTCACCTGTCGTTTTTTCCCCTCTTGCTAAAGAGAGCGCTAGTTGAGTGGCTTTTTCTGCCATCATTTGGATAGGATAACGAATAGTTGTCAAGCGTGGATGGATATAGCGGGCAATCAACACATCATCAAAACCAATGACTGAGACCTGTTCTGGTGAGTGAATTTCATTTTCATCTAATACCGCGATGGCTCCCGCAGCCATAAAGTCGTTGTAACCCACGACCGCTGTGATTTCGAGTGATTTTATCAGCAAGTTAGTCATCGCTTGCTCTCCGCCTTCTCCATAAGGCGTACCATATTCAATATAACTATCAGACAGTTGAATGCCATTATTTTTTAACGCATCTCGATAACCCTGTAAACGCTGCACGGCATCCTCAATTTGGTGATTTGAAGAAATGTACGCAATTTTAGTATGTCCATGTCGAATGAGATGTTCTGTTGCTAAATAGGCACCCTTGTAGTTATTTAATGAAATACAACGGTTTGCAATTTCATCAATATGGCGGTTTATTAGTACCATACTTGGGACTTCTTTCGCATATTGCAGCAGTTCTGCATCATCAAGGGCTTTCGAGTGGATCACCAAGGCATCACAGCGGTTGTTGATCAATAGCTCAATAGATTGGCGCTCTTCCTTGGCATTGTGGTAACCATTACAAATCAGAATATGTTTACCGTTTTTATGCGCTACGCCATCAACGGCTTTGACCATAACGCCAAAAAAAGGGTCGGAAACATCGTTAACTAACACCCCAATGGTATTTGAACTTTGGTTCACAAGAGCACGAGCAGCGGCATTGGGGCGATAACCCAGCTTATTCATTGCACTCTTTACTGAGACAATAGAAGCTTGACTCGCCTTCGGTGATTGGTTAATCACTCGAGAAACAGTTGCAACCGAAACACCTGCTTCTTTTGCCACATCTTTGATTGTCGCCATCGTATACCTCTACAATTAGGATGGCTTATTAAACAATGCGCTAGAATTAAAAACAATGGCATAACGCATATTAAAATTATTTAAATTAAAATAATGGGTTTATGGTGCAAAAAAAGAAAACACCGCTTAAATGCGGTGTTAATGATATATAGATTTAGAAAATAAATTGATAACAGGTTTCACTGCAATAAATTTGATTAGGCTGTGAAATTGGGCTGTATCGCTCTCCCCATTCGGGGTGATTAACGGCATCGGGTGGAAACTGCGTTTCAAATGCCACACCGGAAAAAGGCGTATACAATTTGGTTTTACCTGCCACTGAAACTAAATAATTCCCTGTATAAAGCTGCATGGTGGGCATCGTTGTAAAAATATTCATCTTTACGTCTCCCTCAGGAGCACTCAACGATGCCACTGATTTGCGCCCATCGATACAGGCTGAATCAAGCACAAAAGTGTGGTCATAGCCCCCAGCCGCAACTTGGTCACTATCTTGTAGAAAATCACGACCAATGAGTTTGCTTTGGCGAAAATCAAAATAACTCCCCGTAACATCACGCCAATCTCCACTCGGGATCCCTGCTTTATCTGTAGGTAAATAATAATCGCCGTGTATAGTAAGAGCGTGATCTAACACCGTTTTTTCGCTACCTTCCCCCGCCAAATTAAAGTAAGTGTGGTTGGTTAAGTTTACAGGACAGGCCTTCGTGGTTTGGTGTTTATAACGGATAATCACTTGATTTTCATCCGTTAATTCATAACTCACCTCAACCTTTAATTCCCCGGGGAAACCTTGGTCACCATCCGGTGAGGTGAGTGAAAAAATAACCTGTTGAGCACTCAGTTGCGAAACCGCCCAAATCCGATAACTAAAATTATCTTTCCCACCATGTAAGCAATGCGCTCCTTGATTGGCTGATACTGAATAATTTTCACCGTGAATGGAAAAACGTGCATTTGCGATACGGTTAGCCACACGCCCTACTGTTGCGCCCAAGTACACGTCCTGCTCTGTGTGTTTATCCACATTCGGTGAGCCTAAAACGACATCCCGTTTTCCACTCGCTAGCGGCAAAATGCAACTCATCCAACTTGCCCCTAGACTTGTCAGGGTAATTTCCATTCCATTTTTATTGGTCAACGCGATGACTTTGGGCGTACCTAATGTCGGGTCTTTCTCTTGAGTAAACGGCATTTTATCTCAACTTTTTCAATATATTAGTTTAGTTTTAACGCACCACACTCGCGCCTGAGCTTGGTTGGCAAACATAAATATCGGCTTGCAAACCTGTCGCTTTCTGATATTGCGCTTCTACTGCGTCAATCACAGGCTGCACACATTGTTGCTGCATTAATGCCACCACACAACCACCAAAGCCTCCGCCAGTCATTCGCACCCCGCCTTGAGCACCTAAAACGGACTTAACGATATCCACTAGAGTATCAATTTCTTGAACTGTAATTTCAAAATCATCACGCATAGAAATATGTGATTGCGCCATTAGCTCGCTTAGCTGCAATAAGTCATTCTGTGTCAATGCTTTTGCTGCCGCCAAAGTACGTTCATTTTCACTGATCACGTGTTTAGCTCGCTTGGCAACGATAGGGGATAATTGATGTTGCTTCTGCAAAAACTCATCAAAAGTGACATCGCGTAACGCTTTCACCCCAAACAAATTAGCGGCTTCTTCGCATTGTTGGCGACGCGTATTGTATTCACTTCCAACCAAGCCGCGTTGTTTATTTGAATTAATTATCATCACAACTAAGTCATCAGGTATGGAAATAGGAAATAGTGCCAAACTGCGGCAATCAATCAATAGAGCATGGCCTTCATCACCACACGCTGAAATAAGTTGGTCCATAATGCCGCAGTTACAACCGACAAATTGGTTCTCAGCTTGTTGGCCATTAAGTGCGATATCTTGTTGACTAATATCTAATTGATACAATGCTTTCAGTGTTTGCCCAATCACGACTTCGAGTGAGGCAGAAGAACTTAAACCAGCCCCTTGCGGTACATTTCCACTCACAGCAATATCGCAACCGTTAAATGAAAACCCGCGTTGTAACAGAAACTTCACAACACCGCGAATATAGTTTGCCCACATTTTTTCAGGCAAAAATGCAATTTCGCTATCCAAACTGAATTCATCGCACTCATTATGGTAGTCAGCTGCAACGACTCGGATTATACGATCATCACGTTTTGACGCTGCGGTCATCGTTTGGTAGTCAATGGCACAAGGTAAAACAAAACCATCATTGTAGTCCGTATGTTCACCGATAATATTCACGCGCCCTGGGGCTTGAACATAAACTTCAGGTTGATAGCCAAAGGTTTTTTCAAACGACGTGGCAACAATTTGCTTTAACGTTTCCATTTTTAATTATCCTTAATGCATAATTTGCTTAACCCAGCAAACAGCTAAGTTAATTGTAATTTGATAAATTATTTAGCGGTTTAGCTTTGCTTATAATGGCAGTCACTCACATCACGCAAACGTTGTGCGGCTTGTTCTGGTGTGAGGTCTCGCTGGGTTTCCGCTAACATTTCATACCCCACCATGAATTTTTTTACTGTCGCTGAGCGCAATAATGGTGGATAAAACAAGGCATGTAATTGCCAATGTTCAATGCCTTGGCTTTCATTCATAAAAGGCGCAAAGTGCCATCCCATTGAATATGGGAAAGAACAGTGAAATAGATTATCGTAACGGCTTGTGAGTTTTTTTAGCGCAACAGCAAGGTCTGCGCGAATGGCTTCACTCATTTCATCCATACGGCGAATGTGTCGTTTCGGTAATAGCATGGTTTCAAATGGCCAAGCCGCCCAATAAGGGACAAGTGCAATCCACTCTTCAGTTTCGACAACAATACGTGAGCCATCTTGTTGTTCAGCTTTAATGTAATCAATCAATAAATTACGGCCATGGCGTTGGTAATATTGCGCAAGAAAATGGTCCTTGCGTGCAATTTCATTTGGTAAAAAATCACTCGCCCAAATTTGTCCATGAGGATGAGGTTGAGAGCACCCCATTATTTCCCCTTTATTTTCAAAAACCTGAACCCAAGCATAATGCTCACTTAACTCAGCGATTTGTTGCTGCCATGTCTCGACAACGCCTTCAATTTCAGATACAGACAGCTCTGGCAGCGTTTTACTGTGGTCAGGTGAAAAACAGATCACCCGGCTAACGCCACTCACCGATTGTGATTGAAACAATTCAGATTGATTATCAGGTTGGGCGCAGGGTTGTGCTAATAATGCACCATGGTCATTTTGGAAGACATAAGTCCCTTGGTAGTTAGGATTCACTTCCCCGGAAACCCGTGTATTACCTGGGCAAAGGAAGCAATGCTCATCATATTGAGGTAAATCCTCTATTGATGGCTTTTCATCTTTACCACTCCACGGCCGTTTTGCTCGATGAGGAGACACCAACACCCACTGCCCCGTTAATGGGTTATAGCGACGATGAGGGCAATCCGAAGGGTTAAATGGCATTGTATTCATATTATTTATCTCCTAAACCTCATAACCATTGGGATTTTTTGATTGCCAACGCCAGCTGTCAGCCGCCATATCCTCTAAGGTTCGCTCCGCTTGCCATCCGAGTTCGCGGTACGCTTTTTCCGGTGTGGACCAGTATTCTGCGATATCCCCAGCACGACGGGGTTCAATCACATAAGGGATGGTTTTTCCAACTGCTTTTTCAAATGCATGTAACATTTGCAAAACACTGGTGCCGTTACCCGTGCCTAGATTGTAGCAATGTAATCCAGCTTGATTTCCAACCCCTTGCAGGGCGGCAACATGGCCATCTGCTAAATCCATGACATGAATGTAATCACGAACCCCCGTTCCATCTACCGTAGGGTAATCGTTTCCATAAATCACCAGTTTTTCTCTTTTTCCCACCGCAACTTGGGTAATATAAGGCGTTAAGTTATTTGGGATCCCTTGCGGGTCTTCTCCCATCAAACCCGATGGATGGGCACCAACAGGGTTAAAGTAGCGTAATAATGTTAATGACCATGACGGGTCTGAGTGAAATACATCAGATAAACAACGCTCAACCATGTATTTACTCGTGCCGTAAGGGCTTTGTGTATTACCCGTTGGAAACGTTTCAGTGATAGGTAAACAACTGGGTTCGCCATATACCGTGGCTGACGAACTAAAAATCAAACTTTTCACGTTCGCTTTTTGCATACAGCGCATTAATACCAATGTTCCATTAAAATTAACATCATAGTATTTAAGGGGGTTTTCTACTGATTCTCCAACCGCTTTTAGCCCTGCAAAATGAATAACTGAATGAAATTGATGAGAAGAAAAAACAGATGCTAGTTGTTGCTCGTTGCGGACATCACATTGATAAAACACCGGACGTACACCGGTTAATGCCTCAATACGATTAAGCACTTCTCGCTTTGCATTACACAAATTATCAATAATAACTGGCGATAGCCCAGCCTTTATTAATTGAACACAAGTATGACTACCGATATATCCAAGCCCGCCTGTAACGAGTATTTCAACCTGTTGCATCTCTTTCCCCCCAATACAGCCTAAATTACATTCTGTCTTCCAACGTGTCATTGCTACGGAGTATAACAACGAGTTGGGATAAGATTCTGTGATCAATCTCGACTTAGTGTAAACGTTTACACAAAATTATAAAATAGCCTATTTCTCACATAAAATGAACCGCATCAGGAAAAGATCATTCAAGCTAAACAAATTCTCCTGTTCTCACCAATAACTTATTTATCTATTTGCGTCTTTTCCATTGTTTCGCTAACAGGAACAGCTAAAAACCAAAAAAAATAGATTAATTTCAAATAATTACAGCAAAACCAAGAAAAAAAGATAAATAATAAGAACTGTTTTAGTGACCAACTTAACACGGATGCAACAAATCATTTACTTTGCATATTGTTTCATCTAAATATGTTTGTATTACAAAGCGGCACACTGTTCCTGCATCAGGAACAAAAATATAACAATAGTGCTAAGTCAATTGATTACAAACAGGGGAAGCTATGAATAACCGACTACAATCTGCTGGATTCGTATTAACCTTGTTAGATTGCTTTTCAATCAACAAGCCCATATGGGGAGTGCGTGAGTTAGCTCGTCATCTTGATAAGAGCCCTTCCGTCATACAGCGGGGTTTTAATATTTTAGAAGAGCAAGGTTTCTTACAAAAAAATAAGAATAAAGAATATTTATTAGGCTTGCGGTGTATTGAAATCGGTCATTTAGCCAATAACACACGCCATTTTTCACAATTAGCGAGTGACTACCTACGCCCTCTCGCTGATAAAACACATGAAACCATATTTATTTATCGCCGTTACAATGATATCGCTATTTGTAATTTCATTTTAGAAAGTGACCATCTTATCCGCTTTACATCTAAAGAAGGAGAAGCGTTGAGCTTACATGAAGCCCCATTTACACAAATAATTTTAAGCTCAATGGATATTTCTTATATCGATGAATATATTTCTAAACATAATTTGCAAAATAACACCTTATTAAGAAAGCAATTAAGTCTCTATGCTGAAGAAGGATATGCATATTCAAAAGAAGCTTATTTAGCAGGAACACAAGGGTTATCCGTTCCTATATTTTCTTTTGAAAAAGGAGTATTAGGCTCGTTATGCATTGCAGCATCAAGCCAAAGTAAAAATTTAACCGAGTATTACCCATTATTAAAATCCACAGCCAGTAAATTATCTGCCATATTTTAAACCTATGGTGAAATTAATAAAATAAAAAGCAGTTATTAATTATTAAAATAAAATAGGTAACTCTATGAATATATCTCATGATAAAAATGATACTGAGGTACGTGTATCTATTTTTTCCCCAGCACTACTCATCGCAATAATTATATTATCTTTTGTTGGTGCTATTATTGGCATTCAGATTATTGTCACACTAGGTATCTCCGCAAACACATCAATTATCGGAGCTGTTCTCGCCATTTTATTATCTCGTGTCCCGCTTTCTATTTTCGCATCATTTAAATTTATAGATGCACAAAATTTAATTCAAACCAGTATCTCTGCAGCAACCTTTGCTGCAGCAAATGGGTTAATGGTTGCCATCGGTGTACCTTGGGTGTTGGGTATGCCTGAATTAATTTATCCGATGATGGCTGGGGCTTTCGTTGCGATTATCATTGATGGCACGATTTTATATGGTTTGTTTAATACCCGCGCCTATCCTGCCAGTGCTTCTTGGCCTGCTGGTGTTGCCACCGCAGAAACTTTATGGGCAGGAAATAAAGGTGGAAAGCGTCTTGGCGCATTGCTGACAGGCTTTGCTGCTGGAGCCATCGGTGCAGGTTTTGGTATCCCAATGGCATCCGCAGGGATCGCGTTGATTGGCAGTATTTTCGCGTTATTCATGTTTGCTGTTGGACTACTTATTCGTGGTTTTTCTGAGTCAGGGCTAATTACTTATAATTTATATGAAAACTATGTCCCACATGGTGTGATGATTGGTGCAGGTATCGTCGCCTTAATCCAAATCGGAGCCATTGTATTTCGCAACAAGAAAGATAGTCAGCAACAAAACGAGGAGAGTGATGAATTACGCCAAAGTAGCAAACGTATCAAGTCAACCTTAATCAAAGGGGCAATTTTCTACTTTTTAACCGCGTTAGCACTCACATTTATTAGCCAGATATTTGCCACTATGACATTGCCGCAACTTATTGGGTTCCTCATTTTTGCGACCTTAGCCGCTTTAATCCAAGAGATGATTGTGGGTATGGCTGCAATGCATTCTGGCTGGTTTCCTGCAACTGCAGCAGCTCTTATCTCATTGATGATTGGCATTTTACTGGGGTTCCCTCCTGAAGCATTAGCTGTTTTAGTCGGTTTTTGTGCCGCGACAGGCCCTGCTTTTGCCGATATGGGTTTTGACCTAAAAACGGGGTTTATGATCCGCGGTTATGGTAAAAACCAATCTGCAGAACATTATGGAAGAAAACAACAATATTTTGCCGCTATTATCGGTTTTTTCTGCGCCTTGGTGGTGGTTGCGCTTACCTACGATTTTTATTTCGAACAAGACAAAATCGTTCCTGCATCAAGGCTTTATGCTGCTACTATCCAAGCAGGAAGCTCCTCAAATGTGGCGATGATGTTGCTATTGTGGGCCATACCGGGAGCCATCATTCAGTTGATTGGCGGTGCTAAAAATCAGATTGGCGTACTCTTCTCAACTGGCTTAATGATTAACTATCCTATTGCAGGTTGGACTGTTCTTACCGCACTCGCAGTTCGAATTATCATTGAGCGTTTCTTCAATATCAGTTCCGATAAAATTTCAACTTTCGCTGGTGGGCTTATTGCCGGCGATGCTCTTTACTCCACGGCTAAAGCTTTCCTGCCAACCCTCAAAGCGAAGCTACTTTCCTTCTGGGCTAAATAATTTTATAGGAAATAATAATGACGAATATCTGGTCGCAAGTGCAAAAAGACACGCTAGTTTCACAACATTACGCTTATTTTGATACGGGAGCCGCGGCACCACCGCCCAAACCAGTAATAGACGCAGTAAAGCGCTATCTTGATAAAACCGCAGAGCAAGGGATTTATTTACCGAGCTTCCGCAAGCAAACTTATGAGCAAGTTGAAATTTGTCGAAAAAAGTTGGCCGCATTTATCGGAGCAAAGCCCAGTGAAATTGCATTTACCAAAAATGGTACAGAATCTATCAGTTTGATTGCTAGAGGTGTTTCTTGGAAAGCTGGCGATGAAGTGATAATCCCTGATACTGAGATGCTCAGCAATATTGCAATTTGGCAACTGTTAGCGCATGAAAAAGGAATAAAAATTATTAAGGTGAGTGCGGATAGCTATGGTGTCCTTTCACCTGAATCTATCGAGCAAGCGATAACCTCTAAGACAAAGCTCATCAGTTTCGTTGCGCTATCTAACATAACTGGGGTAATTCAACCTGTGCAGGCTATTTGTGAGATAGCCAGAAAGCATGGTGTACTTAGCCATATTAGTGCTTCACAAGCCATTGGAATGTATAACGTTAATGTTCAAAAATGGCAATGTGACTTTATGTCATCATGTGGCCGAAAAGGGTTGAGAGCTATAGAAGGCAGTGGCATTCTCTTTGTTCGTGAACCACTGGTCCCATCATTATCCCCCACACTGGTCGGTTGGTGGAATAGCTCAATTGACCCACAAACAGGGAACATTATTCTGCCTCAAACGGCAAAACGTTTTGAAGCGGGTTGCCCAAATATTCCGGCTATTATTAGTTTAGATTCGGCTTTAGACTATGCAGTAAATATCGGTATTGAGCAAATTGAGGAACGTAACCAAACACTTACTCAATATGCAATGCAGCAATTATCTCAACTTTTTGGTGTCGAAATTTATGGCCCTAATAATAGCCACCAGAGAATAGGAATAATTCCATTTAATATTAACGGAATTCCCTCTGACTTATTAATGCAAAAATTAGAAGCTAAAAATATCATTATTGAATCAGGTCACTTTATGGCAACCGCGATATTAGAGTTCTATCAAATAGAAAAAATGGCTCGCTTATCACTTCATTATTTTAATAGTGAAAAAGAGATTGATTTATTAATTAACTCAATAAAAGAAATCAAAAAGGAATATAGCAATGACTAATGCGTTATTAATGAGCAGCTCACGTATGGGGAATATGAATTATTTACAACATGCGGACGAACAAATCCATCGTTTATTACAACACAAAAAACAAAGTATTTTATTTATTCCTTATGCTGCAGTTACATTCAGTTTTGATGATTTTGAAGCGATTGTGAAACCAGTATTTAATGCTTTAGGTTATGAGTTAACATCAATTCATCACTTTAGCGACCCTGTTGCGGCAGTTAAACAAGCACAAGCGATTGCTATTGGTGGCGGAAATACCTTTGCTTTATTAAAACGCCTATATGATGCAAACATAGTAGAGCTGATTTCACAACGAGTTAAATACGAAAGCATTCCCTATATGGGATGGAGTGCAGGCAGTAATGTTGCAACACCGAGTATTCGCACCACCAATGATATGCCAATTATCCAACCCCCTACATTTAATGCACTGAATATTTGCCCATTTCAAATTAATCCGCATTTTATTTCTGGTAAACCGGTTGGCCATAATGGAGAAAGCCGTGAAGAGCGGTTAAATGAGTTTTTAACGATTAACCCCATGGAAGAGTTGATCGCACTGTATGAAGGTACTGCATTATTTATTGAAAACGACCATGGCACCATTTTAGGTGAGCAAAATGCCTTATGGTTACGGGGACCTAATAAGATTGAAGAAATTGCTACCAACAAGCCATTCAAATTAAATATGATTAAAGGAGTGCAATAATGTCTTTGAATTATCTAAGCCAAGTTTATGACTTATTAGACACCCCTGATGTTGATGGCGAAAAAATGGCAGCGCTACTTCATTCTGTTGGCTCAAGTGATGCCATCATCACTGTTATTTCTATTCCTTATGAATCCCCAGAGGATACGAGTAAGTTATGCCATTTTATAAAAGTATTGATCCCAGGCTCTGAGGGCAAACACCGTGGAGGCGCTTACCCGACTTTAGGCATTATCGGTCGTTTAGGTGCACAGCAGGCACAGCCGAGTCGTATTGGGATAGTTTCTGATGCAGATGGGTCAATTGTCGCTTTTGCCAGCGCGATGAAGTTGTTGGATATGGCAGCAAAGGGGCAAACCCTCAAAGGGGACGTAATAATTAGCTCTCATATCGCCACGCATGTTTCGATTACGCCTCATGACCCTGTCGATTTTATGGGAATGCCAGTTTCATCCAATACCATGAACCAATATGAAGTCGATAAACAGATGGATGCTATTTTATCCATCGATACATCAAAGGGAAACAGCATCATTAAGCAGCGAGGGATTGCTATTTCTCCCACGGCTAAGCAAGGCTATATTTTACGCGTCGCACCTGATTTAGTACGCTTACTGGAGTATGCAACAGGAGATGTGGCAAAGACGTTTCCTATCACCACACAAGACATTTCTCCTTATGATAACGGTGTTTATCACTTTAATTCTATAATGCAACCGCATATTGCAACACAGGCACCTGTTGTTGGCCTTGCCATTACGGCTAAGTCGATTGTTCCCGGCAGTGAAACAGGCGCAAGTTATGAAAGCGAGTTAATCGATGCCATGCGGTTTACTGTAGAAGTCGCTAAGCAATTTTGCTGGGATAAAATTCGATTTTATCAGCAAGATGAATATGAGAGGCTTCATGATTTATATGGTTCATTAGCGCAGATTCAGGGGTAACCTTCGAAAGTAAAAAGCCCACATTTGTGGGCTCTGTCATTCATAAATCACGCTGTACTAGCCTTCTACACTGACTTTTTTCTTCGTCATTATCATTGCAATAATTAACATTAAAATTAAGAAAATGGATAAGACTAATAGCAAGGAATAGAAGCCATTCCATTGGTATTTTTCAATGACGATTGACAATGGATACCCCGCGATTGATGCCCCTATATACGCAAACAAGCTAACAAACCCTGTTGATGCTCCTGCGGCATTTTTATGCGAGTTTTCAGCGGCTGCCATCGCAATCAAGAATTGAGGACCAAAAATGAAGAACCCTGTCATAAAGAATAAGAAAGAAAATACATATTCGTTATCAACAGGAACAATCCATAAACAGAATGACGTGATAATAATTCCGAGCGCATAAATAACATTCATTTGCGCACGGTTTCCTTTAAAGATTAAATCGGAGCCCCATCCTGCAACAATTGCACCAAAGAAACCGCCAATTTCAAACATCATGACGACAGCATTGGCCGACAATAAATTAAAACCGTGCTCTTCAATTAAATACAGGTTTGCCCAGTCATTTATCCCTGTTCTGACGATGTAAATCACTGCATATGATATAGCAAGAACCCATAACACTTTATTTTTAAAGATATATTCGTTCAATATTTTGCCTAAAGGTAAACCCGCCCCTTTGGCTTCATATTTTAATTCTTCAAGGTCATTTCGCCATTCACCAACCGTCGGCAAGCCCATTGTCCGAGGCCTATCACGTAATAAAATACATAATCCAATACCAATCACAATGGCAATAATTCCCGGTATGATCATCCCATAGCGCCAACCAAGGGCTAATGCGACACCGCCCGATAGAATTGGAATTATCGCGCCACCAATATTATGTGATGTATTCCAAATGGCCCACCAGAGCCCACGTTCATTACGTGAATACCATGTGTTAAGTATTTTTGCACAAGGCGGCCAACCCCAACCTTGGAAAAATGCATTTACCATCCACAACACGATAAACATACTGATTGAGGAGGTTAGCCCGAACAGGATGTTTACAACCCCTGTCGCTATCAAGCCAATCCCCATAAAATAACGTGGATTTGAACGGTCACCAATGATGCCAGAAAGGAATTTAGATGCCCCATAAGTCAGGTAAAATGCGGTTCCAACCATCCCTATATCGGCCTTTGTAATACCTAAATCAGTTAGCATTTCAGGCATAACAAAATTGAAGCTTTTGCGTGTGAAATAAAAAACGGCATAGCCAATATAACTGACAATCATTAAGTGTAATCGCCAGTATTTATATTTAGCGTCGATTTCAGATTTCGACATTGTTACTGGTATATCTGGTTGTTCTTTAAATATTGACATATTCAACCCCGGCTAAAAGTACAAGCAGGCAAAAATATGACAATAATTTAGTGGCAACAATAAGTAAAAACACCTGATTGTTACATTTTTATTACAGTTTTATTACAAAATGTTACCTTCATCAAAAAATGAATATTTTTATCTATTCCCTATAACACTCAAAAGAAAAATGAACTACCCAGTGTTATATAAGCTGTTTAGATGAAATAACATGAACCCCTTTAGTGGGGCTCACTGCGGATTCAAATAATGCCTTCGCAATATGTGTTGCAGGGCTAACTTGGCAACTGGCGGGCAATACAGATGATAGAAAAGAAATAATTCGTATCACAACGACTTCCCCCAAACGCGTATGTTCACGCTCACCACCAATCACATTCGGCCGAACCAAAGTTAAAGAATCAAAACCCAGTGACATTAAATCTTGTTCAAGCTGCCCTTTGACTCGGCTATAGAAAAATGGTGACTTCGCATTTGACCCCAACGCAGAAGTCAATACAAATGTTGGGCAACGCCATTTTTTGGCCAGCTGCGCACAGGTTAAAGGATAGGTGTAGTCTACTTGGCGAAATGCCGCCTTCGAGCCCGCCGCTTTGAGGGTTGAGCCCAGCGCACAAATCACAGCATCGACTTCCCATAATGCAGCCTCGTCAGGCAAATGATTAAAATCAACAATAGGTGCTTGTAATTTCTCATGTTCTACTAATGCATGTCGTGTTGGCGCTATCACCTGAGTCACACGAGAGTCTGCCAGAGCCAATGATAAAACATGGCTGCCCACAAGGCCTGTCGCACCTAAAAGTAATATTTTCATTTTATTCACCCATGCAATGAATGGAGAAATTCAATTATAGCCTTGTCAGTGGGGTTCCACTAGATTAATGCTGTTTTTTCGTACTAACTTAGTTTTTTGTGGCTCTTTTGTTGTTTGATTGTGAAAATTGCTTGATATTAGCAATCATTCTAAAGATAATCATTCTCAATATCATTTCGATTATCAACAAACTTAGTATGGTAAATAATATGACAGCCCCAGTTGCAGAAAATACCGTCGAAACGGCAAAACACACCGTAAAAACTGACGTGATAGAAAGCCAACAATTATTGGGCCCTGCCGGTAAGGTCTCAATTCAACATAATGGCGAGCTTTATCAATTGAGACAAACACGTACCGGTAAATTGATCTTAACTAAGTAAGCCATACCCAAAGTAAGTCGCACCAAAACTTAATTCGCAAGCCACCTAGAGCAGTTATCCAGGCAGCCAGCTTAATCTAAACATAGGAAAAGGTTTCTTATGGAGTTTAAACTGACGTCTGTATTCCACATTTGTACCGCTAAATATCGAATTAGCAAGGATAGCCACTCGATACTTTACTATCGCACAGCGGTCGCTTTCATGTGCAAAACCCTAAATAGTCCTGCTGAACACAAACCAGTAGTCTGCTATTACCTCAGCTTTATACTTTCATTATGTGTTTACTCCTCTTGCTATGTTCAGACACTACTTACATGCAATTTTTCCTGTGTCATACCGAATTCAGGTCCTCCAGACCAACGCATCGTCATCAATTAATACGAATTCACTCTGCTTAATACAGATAAAAACTATATGGAGTATCACAATTATGTCCCCTGTTTTGCGAATGTCAGTCCTGACCAGCGCCATCTTAGGCGTGATAGCAAGTGCTCAAGCACAAACGACAGAGCCAACACCCAAAAAAAACCATCATGATGTGATGACCGTTTATGCGACAGGTAGCGAACGAGACAGTTTTGAAGCCCCGATGATGGTTACTGTGATTAAAAACGATTCACCTGAAACGCAAACGGCCAATACGGTCAATGATATTTTACGCAAAGTACCAGGGATTGGTGTCACGGGAACCAGTCGAACGAATGGGCAAGATATCTATATGCGCGGCTTCGATCGTAAAGGGATTTTGACCCTTGTGGACGGTGTACGCCAAGGCACAGATACAGGCCATGTCAATGGCACCTTTATTGACCCGGCTCTGATTAAGCAAGTTGAAATCATCCGTGGCCCTTCTGCTCTGCTCTATGGCAGTGGTGCTATGGGAGGTGTGATTGCTTGGGAAACTGTTGATGCCAAAGACTTGTTGCGTGAAGGCCAAGACCACGGTTTCCGTGTCTTTACCGAAGCTGCTACCGGCGATCATAGCTTCGGTTTCGGCGGTACCGCATTTGGTCGTAGTGATAACCTTGATGGGTTATTCAGCTTTGTGACAAAAGAAACCGGTAATGTCCGCATGAGTAATGGCGATGACATGAAAAACAAAGAAACTATCGGTAACTTGCTCGCAAAAGGAACATGGCAAATCGATGATGCACAGAAATTATCAGGCCAAATGCGTTACTACAACAACGATGCCAATGAGCCTAAAAACCCGCAAGAAATTAATGTAGGGAGTGACAATCTAAAAGTTAACCGTACTACTCGCCAACGAGATGCTCAGATAACTTATCAAATTAAACCGGGCTCACAGGAATGGCTAAATTTTAAAGTCACGCCTTATTACTCCGATATTAATATCACGGCAAAAGGCCAAGGAACCCCCTATGAAGGTCGTACACAAAAAACTTATGGCATAAAAGCTGATAACCGCTCTAACTTTTATGACTTGCCATTAGCATCACACAACCTGACATACGGCAGTGAAGCTTATAAGCAAAAACAAACTCCTCATGCAAACACCACCCAATTCCCCGATGCGGACATCACCTTTGCATCCGGCTTTTTACAAGATGAAATTAGCCTAAAAGATTTACCTGTTTCCTTTATTGTCGGTACGCGCTATGACCATTATAAAGCCACATCGGATGGCAATGAAGATGTGAAAAAAGGTAAATGGTCATCTAAAGGTGCCGTTAGCATTACACCAACAGAGTGGTCAATGCTATTTGCGTCATATTCAGAAGCCTTCCGAGCACCTTCTATGATGGAAATGTATAACGACGAGGTCCATTTCCAAATGGGGCCAATCGTTAATAGATGGAAGCCAAACCCTAATCTGAAACCTGAATCAACCCGTACTGCAGAATATGGTTTTGGCCTGCGTTTCGATGACCTATTGATGGATCGTGACAACCTGCAATTTAAAGCCAGTTATTTTGATACCAAAGCCAAAGACTATATCAATACTTACGTGACAACACCTGATTTTAGAAATCCTAAAAATAACTACACCACATCAATCAATACTAAACGAGCCAAAATTTGGGGTTGGGATGCCTCGATGGATTATAAAACAGACTATTTCAACTGGAGTTTGGCTTATAACCATACTGAAGGAAAAGATGAATCTAATGGAAAATCAATAACATCAATTAAACCTGATTCTGTCACCAGTAATCTGGCCGTGCCTATCTCAGACAGCGGTTTTTCCGTGGGCTGGTTAGGGGAATTTACGCGCCATACTGAATTCAATAAAGCCTCTAAAGCAGAACAACAAGCGGGCTATGCCGTGCATGACTTCTACGTCAGCTACCAAGGTGACGGGCAACTCAAAGGGTTAGGAACCAGTGTCGTGTTAGGCAATGCTTTTGATAAAGAATATTACTCATCACAAGGCATTCCTCAAGATGGACGTAATGCCAAGCTGCTTGTCAGCTTCCAATGGTAATTCACACAATATTAAGGAGATAAACGTGAATTCAGCACTTTACGAGCGTTACCAACAAGCAAAAGCAGATAACAAAGCCAAATACGCTCGCGATCTCGCCGCTTATTTAAATGTATCTGAAGCTCAGCTGCTGCATAGTCGTGTTGGCCACGACAAAGCGGTTCGTTTAAACGTCGATGCCCCCACTTTATTGACAGAATTAGCCACTGTTGGAAAAGTGAAAGCGATTACCCGTAACGAGTACGTGGTTCATGAGCAAGTTGGCCGTTATGACAATGCGACATTTAGCCCCCATGGCGGTTTGATTTTAAACCCTCGTGCCCTTGATTTACGGATGTTTTTCAGCCATTGGGACGCTATCTTTGCTTTGACAGAAGACAGCAAGCACGGTGAACGTCATAGTGTCCAATTCTTTGATAAACAAGGTGATGCACTACATAAAGTTTACACCACCGATGAAACGGACATGGCGGCATGGCAAGCACTGATTGAAAAATACGCTACGCCAGACAATGCCGAGTTAACCCACGAACCTGCGGCTGCATTTACTAATCAGCCCGTCAGCGAAGAACTGAAACAACAGTTAGAGCAAGAGTGGCGCAACATGACGGACGTTCACCAGTTCTTTGTTCTGCTCAAGAAAAACAACCTCAGCCGCCAGCAAGTTTTCGCTGCGGTTAGCGATGATTTAGCGTGGAAAGTGCCTAATGATTCCTTCAATCAGCTGATTAACACGGCGTTCAAAGATCAAAACGAAATTATGATTTTTGTGGGCAACCGCGGATGTGTGCAAATTTTTACTGGTGAAATCAAAAAAATCATGCCATATCAAAGTGAAGGTTCAGACTTAAAGTGGCTAAATATTTTCAACCCTGATTTCACCTTGCACATGATTGAAAATGGGATTGCCGAATGCTGGGTTACACGTAAACCAACACAAGATGGCCATGTAACTAGCCTTGAAGTCTTCGATAACCAAGGAAATCAAATCGCACAAATGTATGGGCAGCGTACGGAAGGGACTCCAGAGCAAGAGCAATGGCGCCAACAAGTCACCGCATTACCCCGCATTTAAAATAGGTAACTTATTATGAAACAATGGCTTCTAATCTTATCAACGCTGTTTATCTCTTTTGGTTCTTATGCAGCAGAACGTATCGTCACCTTAGGGGGTGATGTGACGGAAATTGTGTATGAACTCGGAGCACAGGAACAGCTCGTCGCCCGTGACAGCACCAGCCTTCACCCAGAGCAAGCCACCAAGCTCCCTGATGTAGGCTATATGCGTATGCTTAACGCAGAAGGCGTGCTGTCAATGCGCCCGACTTTAGTACTTGCGAGTGAGTTAGCCAAACCCTCAATGGCTCTCTCGCAAATCGAAAAAAGTGGCGTAAAAATTATTAAGGTGACAGGGAAACCCAGTTTAGAAGCCATTCCAGAAAAAATTACCACCATCGCTAACGTGGTCGGTAAAACGGAGCAAGGAAAGCAATTAGTTAATCAATTTAACCAACAGCTCAGCCAAGTAAATACAACTCCTATCGATAAAAAAGTCCTGTTCATTATGAGCCACGGTGGTGTTATGCCTTTAGCGGCAGGACGGCACACAGCGGCAGACAGCGTGATTAACGCAGTCGGTGCAAAAAATGCCATGAGCAGCTTCGACAGCTATCGTCCTCTATCCCAAGAAGGTTTGCTATCAAGCCAACCCGATTTAATCATTTTCACCAAAGAAGGGGTTAAATCATTAGGAGGAATAGAAAAAGTGTGGAAATTACAAGGAATGTCAATGACCCCCGCTGGGAAAAATAAAGCGCTTCTGGTTGTTGATGATGTCGGCATGCTCACCTTCAGTTTAGGTACGCCTGAAGTCATGAAACAACTACGTGAGGCATTAGAAAAATCCCAATGAGTCGCTTTAAAAACCCATTTTTGGTGATTATCGTTTTATTGTTCGCACTTGGTGGTTTAGTTCTCATCGCGTCGAATGCAGGCGCAATGAACTTTTCATTAAAAGCACTGTGGCAGGCATCTACCACAGACTCGGATTGGCAGATATGGCTGAATATCCGCCTTCCTCGTGTGTTAATTGCCATTTTAGTCGGCCTTGCTTTGGCGGTGTCTGGTGCCATTATGCAAGGGTTATTTCGTAATCCTCTCGCAGATCCGAGCTTACTCGGTATCAGCAGCGGTGCAGCCCTATCCGTTGCTGCATTTATTGTTTTCTCGGTTTCATTACCTACCGTGATGCAAGGGTATGGCCATGTTGCTGCCGCTTTTATTGGTAGCCTAGCCGTTTCTTTTATTATTTTTAGCTTAAATCGCTCATCAAATGGCAACCTCGCAAAGTTACTTCTCGCAGGCATCGCTATCAATGCACTGTGCATGTCATTCATTGGCGTTCTTAGCTATATCAGCAATGACCAACAACTAAGAACATTCAGCTTATGGATGATGGGCACACTCGGTAATGTTGACTGGACGTCATTGACCATTGCAGCTTCAGTGATTCTGCCTATTTGTGCTATCTGTCTAATGCAGGGCGCTAAACTCAATATTCTGCAATTAGGCGATGAAGATGCACATTACCTTGGGCTTAATGTTGAACGAACCAAATTTATTTTATTATTCCTCAGTGCCATGTTAGTCGGTTGTGCTGTTGCTATGAGCGGCGTTATTGGTTTTGTTGGCCTCGTGGTTCCGCACCTCATTCGCATGACGCTCGGGCCTGATCATCGTTGGCTCATTCCAGGTTCAGCTATCGTCGGTGCGGGGTTATTACTCATTGCCGATACTGTCGCGAGGACTGCGGTTGCACCTGCTGAAATTCCTGTTGGTTTACTGACAGGTTTGATTGGTGGCCCCTACTTCTTATGGCTTATTTTACGCCAGCCTGCAGGGAGGATCTAAATATGCAAACAAAACCGTTCTTGTTAGAAGCCCAAAATTTATCGTATAAAATCAGTGAAAAAACGCTTATAGATAATGTGAGTTTATCTATTGAGCAAGGGGAATTCGTGGTGATTATTGGTCCCAATGGCGCAGGGAAATCCAGCCTATTAAAATTGCTAACTGGCTATAACACCCCAACTCATGGCGCATGTTTTATTGAGGGCCGAGCGATGGTTGACTGGGACCATAATGCATTAGCGCGAAAACGTGCCGTCATGAAACAACATAGTCACTTACAATTTGCTTTTACTGTTGAAGATGTCGTTGCGATGGGGAGAACCCCCTACGGCTCAGAGCACAAACACACCGCCATCGATGAAGCCTTATCACAAACCAGTTGCCAATCACTACGGCAGCGAGACTACCGCCAACTTTCAGGGGGGGAACAGCAACGCGTTCAATTGGCTCGAGTATTAGCGCAATTATGGCAACCCACAGCTCAACCCGCTTGTTTGTTTCTCGATGAACCCACTTCAGCGCTTGATTTATATCACCAACAACATAGCTTACGGCTACTACATCAACTTACACGTCAACGACCGTTAGGCGTTTGCTGTGTATTACATGACCTTAATCTAACCGCATTATATGCAGATAAAGTGTTATTAATTCATGATGGGAAGTTGGTCGCCCAAGGTTCCCCTACCGATGTTTTAACGACTGAAAACTTAACACGTTGGTACCAAGCTGACCTCGGTGTAACTCAACATCCTGAAAATAACACGCCTCACATTTATTTGCGTCACTAACTTAGGCTTAATAAGCACTTTATTTAACCCATTTTAAAGGTAAGGTGCTTTGTTATTTAGATCTTATTAAAAAATCATCAAGTCATATCTATTTTAATATTTAACTAATAGATTTAATAATCTTAATTTTTATATCAATAACCTTTACTCCCTTAGTGCACTTCAGTTAATAAAATAGTTATTAGCCTAAAAATGAGTAAAATCTATATAATCTATTAATAAAACCTTAAACTTCAAAAATAAATCTCAAGTACTTTCACTTAGAATACCTTGGCATCGCGTAGGTATTTCAAAGGGTTTACATGGAAAATAACATTATTGAAACATTAATTGAGTTAACACATCGTGGAAATGATGATGTTAAAATTGCAGCTATTTCAGCCTTAGGTGATTATAAAGTCACCGTTGAACAACAAAATGCAATCAATCGTTTACTTGAACTCTGTAAAGACCCTAATAGAGATGTCGCAGTGTCTGCAATAAAAGCATTAAGTAAACTCTCTGAACATTTTTAATCTAAAACCAATATCTTTCATTAATACTTTTTAAAACCAAAAGCTTTTAATTGAATCTCACCACCTCTCTAGTAGCTAACGGATGAATAGATAGTGATATTTCCACTTGTTCATCCGTTAGCTCCCCTCCATATCAACCAACACTCATATTAGTTGTGTTTTTTGATATTAATAAACCATTTCTTTTAGTAGCATTCCCAACATTGAGATTAATATTTGAAAAAAATGAGTTTTAATTAGCTTATTTATTAATACCCATAAGTAGGATAATAAATGGATAGCAAAGTCATCAATACATTACTTGATTTAACAAAAAGAAAAAATGATGATGTGAAAATAGCCGCTATATCCGCTTTAGGTGATTGTAATATACGGCTAAAACAACATAGTACGATTAATCGGCTGCTTGAATTATGTAATGACCCAAATAAAGATGTCGCAATCAGCGCCATTAAAGCAATAAGCAAGCTCTCATACGGGGGCTTCGAATAGTGATTTAGTCTTATTATGGTAAAATTATAGAAATAGTTAGGTGAAACCAATTATTGGTCCCACCTAGCTATTATTGGTCCCACCTAGTTATATTTAGCGATTATCGTTTAAATAGCGAGCATGAAATGCAATATGCTCACCAATAAAGCTACTAATAAAGTAGTAACTGTGATCATAGCCATCACGAAGATTCAATCGATATTCAAATTGCTTTTTGTCACAAACACCAGCAAATAACTCAGGTTTTAATTGCTCTTGATAAAAAGGATCCGCAGTGCCTACATCCACTAAAATAGGTGGGATAGCCTCAGATTTTTCAATCAGTTCAACTGTATCATATTGGGACCAACTACTCGTCTCTTCCCCCAAATAAGCCGTAAAGGCTTTTCGTCCCCAAGGAACTTGGGTTGGCGCAACAATCGGAGAAAATGCAGATAAACTACAATATCGACCTGGGTTACGTAAGCCAATCATTAAAGCCCCATGCCCTCCCATTGAATGGCCAAAAATAGAGCGTTTATCCGTTACAGGCAAATGCGTTTCAACTAAAGCGGGTAACTCAGATACGATATAATCATACATTTTGTAATGATTGCGCCATGGCGCTTGCTGAGCATTCACATAAAAACCTGCACCTTGCCCTAAATCATATGCCTCGTCATCAGCGACCTCAGCACCACGAGGGCTGGTATCTGGTGCAATTAAGATCACGCCATATTCTGCCGCAAATTGTTGGGCTCCCGCCTTAGTGATAAAGTTTTGTTCATTACAGGTTAACCCTGATAACCAATAAATCACTGGGCAAGCCGCTGTTTTCGCTTGTGGTGGTAGGTAGACGGCAAACTTCATTTCACAGCCGAGTACGGTGGATTGATGTTGATAAACATCCTGCCAGCCCCCAAAGCACGCATGGCGTTCAATTCTCTCCATCAAAGACTCCTTAATCATAGTGAATAACGGTGCGGATTGATTTACCTTCATGCATTAAATCAAATGCGTCATTAATACTCTCTAATGGCAATGTGTGCGTCACAAATGGAGACAGCTCAATATCGCCCTTCATGGCATCTTCAACCATTTTTGGTAATTGACTACGACCTTTCACACCACCAAATGCCGTGCCGCGCCATGATCGCCCTGTTACTAATTGGAATGGGCGAGTTGAGATTTCTTGCCCAGCCCCTGCGACACCAATAATAATTGATTGGCCCCATCCTCGATGTGCACTTTCAAGTGCTGCACGCATAACATTAACATTACCAATACATTCAAAGGTATGATCAACTCCCCACTGGGTTTTCTCAATCAACACTTGTTGAATCGGCTTATCAAAGTCATTAGGATCCAAACATTCTGTCGCACCAAATTGACGCGCTAATTCAAACTTAGACGGATTAGTATCAATGGCAATAATACGGCCAGCTTTTGCTTGTCTTGCCCCTTGAATAACTGCGAGGCCTATCCCACCTAGCCCAAAAACAGCAACAGAGTCGCCTTCTTGTACTTTAGCCGTATTATGTACAGCACCAATACCCGTGGTCACACCACAACCTAACAAGCACACTTCTTCATGATTAGCTTGAGGGTTAATTTTCGCCAAAGAAACTTCAGCAACCACCGTATATTCGCTGAATGTTGAACAGCCCATATAATGGTAAACCGGCTGCCCATTATAAGAAAAACGGGTTGTCCCATCTGGCATCACACCTTTACCTTGTGTTTCCCTAACAGAGACACATAAGTTTGTTTTACCTGATTCACAAAAAACACATTTTCCACACTCTGCCGTATAAAGAGGAATGACATGGTCACCCACGCTAACGCTGGTAACACCTTCCCCGACTTCCACAACAACACCTGCACCTTCATGTCCTAATACCACAGGAAATAAGCCTTCAGGATCATCACCTGACAATGTAAAAGCGTCAGTATGGCAAACACCTGTATGGCTAATCTTAACTAACACTTCCCCGGCTTTTGGTGGCATAACATCAATTTCGACAATTTTTAATGGCTCACCAGGGCCAAATGCGACTGCTGCACGTGATTTCATCGTTATTCCTTCTTTTTACCGCAAATATGTTCGAATTAATGAGATAGCGTCGTCTACAGAGTCTTTTTGCAACTGTGTTGTCGCAGACTCCTGAAGCCCTTCTCGTAAATGACTCTCTAATACCCCAGCCATCAAGCCATTAACTGCACCGCGAATAGCAGCAATTTGTTGTAAAATGGCTGCACATTCAACTTCATCTTCCAAGGCCGACTCCAAGGCAAGCAATTGCCCTTTCAACTTTCTGACCCGTGTAAGGACTGCTTTTTTTTCTTTTGGGGAATGTGGCATATTTAAGCCCCTTTGATATACATAGGGGGAGTATAGTATTAGTCAGATTATCTGTACAGAATTCCTTATTTTTATGACCAAAAAAGACAAAATAATACCCAGTGGAAAAGTGAAACAGTAAAACACCAATATCAAGCTTTACTGTCTCCAATTAGGAATAGATCAACGCTACAACAAGTTGAAGTATTTATCTGGCTGGTACTGAGGGGGAAGCGGTTTAATATCTAACATATCTAATGCATTACGTTCAATACTATTACAAATGGCATTAAGCGGTAAATCATTTGCAGCAATCCCAAAAGGATCCTCAAGTTCCTCTGCTAATGCATCCCACGCTAAGAAGGTATAAGAAATAAAAACAGACACAAATGGCGTCATAAAATGCAAGTCAACGACCAATGCAAAAGGGAGTAATGAACAAAATAAGTAGACTGTTCGCTGCAAAATGAGTGTATAAGCAAATGGGATTGGTGTATTCGAAATCCGCTCACAGCCACCAAGTACCTCCGATAGCGCATTAATATCTTTATTAATGGCTTGAAAGAGCACATCACTGATGACTTTTTTATCGCGTAATTCCCCCACTTTTAGGCCAATCTGCAATAATATTCGGCTAGTGGGAAACGGACTTTGGATAACCTCATCAAAAATAGTTCGGGGTAGCAACCTATACAAATCAATGATTGGGCTGGTTTTTCTTAATTCATGTTTAAGGCTCCAACCAAAAGCGATCAATAAATTAGCAAATTCCTTTTGAGCTGATGGGTCATTGGGTAATAATCCTTTAATATTTCTTAGAATATTTCTTTGGTTGATCAATAACGAAGCCCAAAGCGTCCTAGCCTCAATCAAGCGGCTATAACATGCATTATTACGAAAACCTAGGAATATTGCGATAGCAATCCCTAGCAAACTAAAAGGGGCTATCGTTAAGTGTATACCTAATCGTTCGTACCATTGAAAACTGAGTACAGCCACGATGGATATCATTATATTTAGAGAAAGCCGAAATGTTATTTTTGACAGTACAGAACCATGCCAGTCAAATAACCGAAAAAACCAGTGTTGATGAGGGCGAATAACCATAAGAAGACATATTGTGTTAAGAAAACGACATTAACTTATTATTTCATTGATTAATTCAATACGCTAGCGCCAAACAAAAATTAAAGTGAAAGTTACTCTAATTATAACAAGCGGCAATAGTGCTAAATTCATCCAACACGGTTTTATTCTATAAATAATATTGGGTTTTAATATTAAATATTACGTTATTTTTTAGCGGCTTTTAAGCGTTCGACTTCATCTTGTAACGCCTCTATCTGCCGCTCTAAATGATCAGTTTCAGTAAAACTATATCGATGATTTAGTTTAGTTGGGCCTGTCGCTCCAGAATAATGGTCATAGCAGTTATTTTGTACATTTGAAATCGCACGCTCTAATCCTGCAACCCTATTTCGATTTCCATGCATTTTGGCATATTTTAGTTGTTTCTCTAGTTGATAGATTTTTTTATCACAACCATAGTATTTATAACTTGCTTGAGCGAATACTGGAATAATCAGTGTTGATAAAATTATTAACAGTATTTTTTTCATATTACATTCCTAATTCAAGAAATAATTTACCAGTAACTATTTCATCACTTTGACACATTATTAATATAGGCAAGCTCCTAATTTAGCTTAAGCAAGATAAATATAACGAGCAATTCAAGTAAACCAACTAAAAATGATAACCGTAATTTATTGTTAACATAGGAAAGCAAATGAAATCATTTTTTCACATGATTTATTACAGACAGACATATTTTTCCCTGATACTTTACAGCTAAAGGATTTCTCTACAAGGATGTAGCCAGTTTTTCGTATTTCAATAGGTTGATAATACATGTTTTACTGAGTCGCCCATAAAAAAACATATCAGTTTAATTAATCCATAACTCACATTTTACCGTTTATACGGCGGAAATCATTCATTTATATTTATTTCCATCAAAAACACTTATTTAAATTGTCGAAATTTATTACTTTCGATGAAATCTGATTCAGAATAGGTCGAAACGTTCTTCCCCTGTCATATTTATTTTGCGACGATTAACTTAGTATGGATATACTCTTTGATTAAAAGAAGATCACATCAAATGAGAGTCGCATGCATCACACTGAATTCGAACTCACGTTCTCAAATGCTAACGAACAACAATTTCATATCGCATTAAAACAAGCAAGTCAGGAATATCTGCAAGCTAAACAAGATCACGTGTATGCCAGCCTAGCTGACCTTACTATAATTGGGGTCTTATTTATTGTTGCCCTTCTGAGTTATCTTCCAACACTCATGACAACATCTACCTCAATTTACATATTGTCCTATTTTGTATTTGTTTTACTTATCATGTTATTAAATGTAATTGGCCAGCACGATGCCTGCCACAATACCCTGTTTAAATCAGGCTGGAAAAATCGGTTATTTGGCCGTTTGGTGACATTACCATTAGGCTTAGAACCGGAGTTTTGGCGTACACGTCACGTTCATTATCACCATCACTACGCCAACATCGAACATTACGATTTAGACACTGAAGAAAATGGTATATTCCGCCAAACGCCATTTCAACGGTGGCGGCCTTTTATGAAATATCAGCATATTTATTGGCCTTTCATTGCATCGTTGTCACTCACATGGATAGCTCTCGTATTTGATTGGTCCGATAGGACTGGGAAAACACGCTTAAAGACGCAGAAAGTACTCGAGGGTAAACTGGGCTGGGGGCTATTTTTAGGCAGCAAAATATGCCATTTAATACTGATGCTCGGCCTCCCGTTGTTCGTAGCTCACAGCCATGGGATCAGCTTAGCAACAATATTTATCACTTACTTATTGAGCCAAATGGTCGCATCCATTTTTGTAATTTATTTATTACTAGGCACACATTGGGCAGAGACACAGTTTTTCACTGCGCCTGAAGATAAACAAATTCAGCATGGCTGGTACCACCATAATTTTGTCACGGCTTGTGACTGGCTACCTACCCCCCATTATTTATGGCGTTTAACAGGGGGATTAAACTACCACCTTACACATCATATTTTTCCTCATTGGCATCATCGTCACTACCCTGCTTTAGCTCAAATTTTAGCTAAGCTGGCGCAACAATATGATATGCCATACCGCTGTATTGATTACAAACAACTCGTTGCGGCTCAAATACGATTCCTAAAAAAAATGGGGCAACCGCCATTACAGTAAGAATATTAGTCATTTTGAAAATAATAACCTTCTCAATTATTATCTCTGAGCCCACGGGTTTAGAGATAATATCTAAATAAACCCTTAAGGTTTATCTTCCTTACCTTTGTTACACTTTAAATAGCAATTTCCACATTATTAATGTCGAATAATTAAAACAATCGATTGAATTATTGATATAAAAGCAGACAGATTCCCGGCTATTATTAACAAAATGGCCGTTATTTATCTTTTGTTTACTATTTATTGATTAAGAGATTATTAAATTGGTCGTTACATTTATTGATGCTTTATTTAAGTTATAAAAAATATAATCAAATAAAAATTAGATTTCATTTACACACTACAATATTAGAATGGTTGGTGCTCGCATGAAAAAAGCAGAGTATTTTATAAAAAAATTACGCACACTCATTATGAGTGATAATATCTATCTCTCTAATAAATTCACTAAAAAACTCAATTATCGCCCTGACTTTAAAGCACCAAAAAGCTTTAATGAGAAGGTCAACTTTAGAATGCTACGAGATAAAAATCCATTATATTCACAATTTGCGGATAAACTCACCGTTAGAGAATATATTTCCCGAACAATAGGAAATGAATATTTAGTTCCTATTATAGCTACTTATAAAAATGTCGATGAAATTGATATAAATAAACTGCCAGAGCGTTTTGTTTTAAAATGCAATCATGATAGTGGCAGTAGCATTATTTGTCGCAATAAAGCGCAATTTGATTGGCCAAAAGCTAAAAGCAAATTGGATTTTCACTTAACTAAAAATCTTTACTATATTACTCGAGAGCGCCATTATAAAACGATTCCCGCACAGATTATGTGTGAAGAATATATTGATTTATTCGCTAATAAAAACCGAAAGTTAGTGCCTGAAACATGCAGGATCCACTGCTTCTCTGGCAAGCCTGTCTATGCAGAGATTGACTACTCCGATGAATTTGGCAATGAATTTATTAATATTTACGATACCAACTGGCAATTGCAACCCGTGACTTTTGGTTATCCAAACATGATGGAACCCGTATCTGAGCCACCATTATTCAAAGAAATGTTACGGTTAGCAGAAATACTCGTCACACCCTTTGATTATTGCCGAGCTGACTTTTTGATGTCTGATGAAAATACGTTGTATTTCAGTGAACTCACTTTCGCACCAAATGCAGGCAGAACAGAAATATCACCCCTGTCATGGGATTTCAAATTGGGAGAACTTTGGGAACAACGTATTGTACGTAACACAAGGCATTTACCCATCGAAGCACAACTTGCACCTTCAGCTGCAAGTAAAAAGAAATAATTAAAACGTAAAAAAGGCTCTGAGATAACTCACAGAGCCTTTTATTCATCAGTTTTATGTCGACAAAATTAATTTGCTAACACACTGGCTTTGCGGCGTAAGCTAGCAATTAACATATAAATTGCAGTCACTAACAGCACAATAAAGAAGAAATTCACTAACCCATTATATTGGCCTAAAAACGTCCCCGCAGCGATAGGTCCCATCGCTGAACCAATACTGTAACTAAACAGCATCACTTGGGTTGCAGCAACAATATAGGAGGAGTCTAAGCCATCACACGCTAACGTTATCGCTACAGGGTATAAGGCAAAAGTTGACATACCGAGTAACGCTAAAGCGACAATCATCACCAAGTAGTCACTCGAAATATAAATAACCCCCATAGCAAAAACACCTAATAATGAAACCATGGCAAGCAATAAGGTTTTACTCATTAAAATAGATAATTTGCTAACAACTGGCTGTATTAACATCCCACCAAGAATAATTGAAGCCATCAACACCCCCACTTGGTCGGTGGTGAACTGGTCTTTTTTCAATGATAACGGCATTAACCCATAGATAGTCCCCATGGTAATACCAGAAACCATACAACCAATAATTGCAGGTTTACTTAAACGAGCAATTTTCTTCAATGACAATTTTTGATGTGAACCACTATCTGGCTGGCCTTGACGTACCAATAACGGTGGCATTACCGCTAATAATAATAGCCCTAATACCACCATAAACGGATAGGCACCATGGGTTCCAATGACACCAATAGCAAGCTGCCCAAGCGTTGTTCCGCCATACAATGACGTCATATAAAAACTTAAACGTTTAGCGCGCTCTTTCGGGTTATCACCAATCAATAACCAAGATTCGACAACCACAAAAATACCCGCTACTGCTACCCCCGCAATTAAGCGGTTCGGTAACCAAGATTCAATGGTCGGTGCCCATGGCAGTACGATAACTGTCGCGGCAAGCATCAATAAGAAACCTATAAATGCAAGGCGATGGCCTATTTTGGCAATAACTGGTTCAATTAACATTGAGCCAATTAATAGACCAATATAATACGCGCTCGCTAACCAGCCCGCATATTGCGTATCAATACCAAAGCTTCCCATCGATAATGGGATTAAGCTCATTAAATAACCCGATGCAATAGCAAAAATCGTTAACCCTGCAACAGGAACGAATGCATTGTCGCGTTTGCGCATGATAGTAGTGGACTGATTCACGCCCCACTCTCCAACTAACAAAATAAATAATATGCGCTGCAACTACATCGTAGAATACGACAACATTGTGTTCCTAATTAAAGAACACATTTCGGCGATTAGTGCAGTAGTAAAAAAACAAAGATAAGACTAATTTGAGCGCAATATAGAACGTTCAATCATGAAGTTAAAATGAGAAAATCTAATGGTGACTAACAAAATAATTTATGTGAGAAAAATCACGTTTTTTATCTCAGCGAATCCAGATCAAAAACGGCAGTAAAAAGAAGGTAATCACTTAAAAAACAGCAAATTATAAAAACCGCAAATAAAGCCACCTCTGTTACTTTTAGATACAACTTAAACTAAATATAAAATGCCTAAAAAGTGCTTAATCACAAAAAAAACTATTTATTGTTTTCTCCTGCTGCATAAGCTGATCGATGAAGCAAATTCACCTTGCTCAATTTACTAAAACAATTTATTTCACTTTTTAATTAAAATAGAGAAATAAATTTTCTAATAATAAAAATTAAGCCCATTTTGATTGGTCGCCAATAAGCGGATCTCCCAGACCTTTCAAAGGATGATTAGGAATGTGAAGAAAGTCGCCGCCAAAGGGTTGTCCTGCTAATACCTAAATACTGAGCTACAGCTTTGCGGTCACCATTAAACCTAGCCATCACGTCAGTGAGTGATTCCTTACTTTTATCAATAACAACCTCATGACTAGTTGCTTCCCATTTGCGCTCAGGAGACAAACTCGCTAACATTTCCTCACTGATGGCTTTTTCGGAGTATGCGCTACAATAGAGAGCCACCCGCTCCATTAAATTTCGCAGCTCACGAACATTTCCTGGCCACGCGTAATTGAGAAAATAGTCACGACAACTTAACAGCTGTTGCACGCGAAAAGCAGGGAGTGGCAAGACCAATCCAGCAAAGGCTAACTTAAGTAGCCGCTCCGCTAATACTAAAATATCATCACCACGTTCATTGAGCGCAGGCACGCGCATTCTCAGCACCCCGAGCCGATAAAATAGATCGGCTCGAAAACGCCCTTCTTTCACCCAACGGTCTAAATCACAGTGGGTCGCACAAATGACTCGAACATTCACTTGTAGCGGTTTATACCCACCGACTCGTACTACAGAGCGTTCCTCGAGAACCCGCAACAACTTTGTTTGCAATGCGATAGGCATTTCACCAATTTCATCTAAAAACAGAGTTCCCCCACTCGCCAATTCAAATAGTCCTGCTCGACCACCGCGACGAGAGCCAGTAAAGGCGCCTTCTTCATAACCAAATAATTCGGCTTCTAATAATGTTTCAGGTATCGCACCACAGTTAACAGCGACAAAAGGCATTTGCTGTTTACTACGCTTATGTTGATTAAATAAGGTATATTCGTGATGAATAGCTTGCGCCACCATCTCCTTTCCTGTTCCACTCGCGCCTTGAACCAATACTGTTGCATCAGAACGTGCATACAACATAATAGTTTGCCTAACACGCTCCATCGATAATGACGAACCAATCAGGTCGTTTATCGTATAACGAACTTTTGCGGGGTTAGGGGGAAGGTATTTACCTTGCGAATGGTTTTCACGCCTCGACATTCGGCTTAATTCGATAGCATCTGAAAATGCTTGCTGTATGGTTTCTGTGGAATAGACAAAAACCCCAGTCATCCCCATTTCATCCGCCAAGTCCATGATTAACCCAGCCCCCACGACAACAGAAATCCCCATAGCTTTTAGTGCTTTAAGCTGAGACCTTGCATCTTCTGCCGTGACATAACTCCGCTGCTCGATTTGTAAACCAAAGCGCTGCTGAAATTCATCTAATGAAGACAACGTTTTTTTATAATTGATGATCCCGACTTTATCGCTAATCTCTCGGGCTTTAGCCAATGCTTGCATAACATCGAAGCCACTGATTTTCACGATAATAACAGGGACTGAAACATGGCTTTTTAAATAAGCCCCATTTGAACCCGCACTGATAATGGCGTCACAGTGTCCATCCTTTAGTCGTTGACGAACAGCCTCTACCGCCTGTTCAAAACCAAGATTGAGCGGCGTGATTTCCGCTTGCTCACTAAATTCAGGGCTGATATCTCGAAACAATGTAAATAACCGGGACACTGAAACCGTCCAAATAATGGGTTTTTCCACCATCACCCTACCTTCTCAATACGTTTCAAATTTGTTTCATTTAACAATATATGGTTTCAATGAAACATGCCAACCGATTATTTTAAATTTGTTTTTCTTATCACAAATCGAGAAAATCATCACACCATTGATTTTAAACACTTTTTACCTGTACGTAATTTAACTCAAGGTTGGCACGTCAATTGCTATATGACTATAGTTATCTCAATTTAATTACAATTAATTAACACCACATGAGGCTATTATGTCGTCATTTAGTGCAGGTCAAAAGTTTCGCGAGGCTATCACCCAAGAATCTCCACTACAGCTTGTTGGGGCCATCAATGCCAACCACGCACTCCTTGCTAAACAAGCTGGCTATAAAGCTATTTATTTATCTGGAGGTGGCGTTGCTGCTGGGTCACTGGGCATGCCGGACTTAGGTATTTCAACGTTAGATGATGTTTTAATTGATATTCGACGCATTACTGACGTATGTGACTTACCACTAATGGTTGATGCTGATATTGGCTTTGGCCCTTCTGCTTTTAATGTCGCACGCACGGTAAAATCATTTTACAAGGCGGGCGCAGCCGGGTTACATATTGAAGACCAAGTAGGCGCAAAACGCTGTGGCCATCGCCCTAATAAAGAGATTGTATCGACGCAAGAGATGGTCGACCGCATCAAAGCAGCCGTTGATGCACGAACTGATGACAGTTTTGTCATTATGGCTCGAACCGATGCATTAGCGGTCGAAGGACTCGATGCCGCGCTGGAACGTGCACAAGCCTACATAGAAGCCGGTGCGGATATGCTTTTTCCAGAGGCAATCACTGAACTTTCTATGTATCAACAGTTTACGAGTAATACTTCCGCTCCCGTACTGGCCAATTTAACCGAATTTGGCCAAACCCCTTTATTTACCCTTGATGAATTACGCAGTGTGGGTATTGCCATTGCGCTATATCCACTGTCTGCGTTTCGAGCCATGAATAGAGCAGCTGAACAGGTTTATACAACGTTACGTAAAGAAGGCTCGCAAAAAAGTGTCATTCCACTAATGCAGACTCGAGAAGAACTGTATCAAAGTATTCATTATTACGATTATGAACAAAAACTGGATGCACTATTTTCCCAAAAGAAATCATAATTTTTAAACACTTATCATTACTCAAAGTTGCATCTCTTCTGTCCCCTACAAGGAATAAATGATGAATGAACAACTTAGTCGTACTGAAGCACCTCAATTTAAACCTAAAAAATCAGTTGCACTTTCTGGTGTAGCAGCTGGAAACACAGCGCTTTGTACCGTTGGACGTAATGGTAATGACCTGCATTATCGCGGGTTTGACATTCACGACTTAGCCACACAATGTGAATTTGAAGAAATCGCACATTTGCTCATCCATGACAGGCTCCCTACTGCAACTGAGCTCGTTGCATACAAAGAAAAACTACAATCCTTTCGAGGGTTACCCGCAAGTGTCAAACAAACCTTAGAATCAATACCGGCGAACGCACACCCGATGGACGTCATGCGTACAGGCGTATCAATGATGGGATGTGTGTTACCCGAAAAAGAATCACACCCTTTTTCTGGCGCTAGAGATATCGCTGACCGCTTGTTAGCGTCACTGGGTTCGATGTTGTTGTATTGGTACCACTTTAGCCACCATGGACGACGCATTGAAACCCAAACGGATGATGATTCGATTGGCGCACATTTTTTGCATCTATTACACGGTAAAAAGCCCCCTACTCAATGGGAAAAATTCATGCATATTGCGGCAATTTTATACGCAGAACATGAATTTAACGCATCCACATTCGCAGCTAGGGTTATTGCGGGAACAGGCACAGATTTTTACTCTGCAATGACAGGGGCAATTGCCGCCCTGCGTGGCCCAAAACACGGTGGTGCAAATGAAGTTTCATTAGAAATTCAGCAACGTTATGCATCAATGGACGAAGCGGAACAAGATATTATCGCCCGGGTTAAAAAGAGTGAGGTTATCATTGGCTTTGGCCACCCAGTTTATACCCTCGCAGACCCTCGCCATCCCATAATCAAATCTGTCGCCTTACAGTTATCAGAACAAAATCTAAATCGACATCTTTATACCGTTGCAGATCGCATTGAATCTGTCATGAAACGTGAAAAAAATATGTTTCCAAACTTAGATTGGTTTTCTGCTGTGGCTTATCACCTTATGGGCATTCCCACCGCTATGTTTACTCCATTATTTGTTATGGCACGTACCGCTGGCTGGTCAGCACATATTATTGAACAACGGCAAGATAATAAAATTATTCGCCCTTCAGCCAACTATGTTGGACCTGAAAACCAATTATTTATTCCTATAGAACAGCGTTAAAAGGTAACCTAATGACAACACAAACCGTGCGTTCGCAACAAATTGAATTTGATAAAGTGATCAGCGATATTGTTGATTATGTAATGGATTACCCGATTATTTCTGAGCTCGCCTATGATACGGCTTATCATTGCCTGCTCGACACCCTTGGTTGCGGTATGGAATCCCTTGAATACCCTGCATGTAAAAAATTATTAGGCCCTATCGTCCCGGGGACTATTGTCCCAAATGGCACAAAAATCCCAGGTACACAATTTCAATTAGACCCTGTGCAAGGCGCATTTAATCTTGGCACAATGTGCCGCTGGCTTGATTTTAATGACACTTGGCTTGCTGCCGAATGGGGACATCCATCTGATAACCTTGGCGGTATTTTAGCTACTGCGGATTGGCTTTCACGCGAAAATATTGCGAAAGGCAAGCCCCCGCTAGTGATTAGAGATGTTTTGACGGCATTAATTAAAGCGCATGAGATTCAAGGCTGTATCGCATTAGAAAACGCCTTTAACCAAGTTGGGCTCGACCATGTTATTTTAGTCAAAGTGGCCTCAACTGCGGTTGTTTCTCATTTATTGGGCTTGGAAAGAGAGCAAATTCTCAATGCGGTCTCCCAAGCATGGATTGATGGGCACAGTCTGCGTACCTACCGCCATAGCCCCAATACAGGGTCTCGCAAATCATGGGCTGCTGGTGATGCAACATCTCGTGCGGTTCGGCTCGCTTTAATGGCTCAAAAAGGGGAGATGGGCTACCCAACGGCGTTAACCGCTAAAACCTGGGGTTTTTACGATGTTTTATTTAATGGGCAACCACTGCGTTTTCAACGCCCTTATGGCTCATATGTCATGGAAAATGTGTTATTTAAGATTTCTTTCCCTGCTGAGTTTCATTCCCAAACTGCAGTAGAATCAGCGTTACAACTCCATCAAACCCTCGAAAAACTAGGAAAAACGGCTCAAGATATTGAGTCGATTGCCATACGTACCCATGAAGCTTGTATTCGTATCATTGATAAAAAAGGCCCATTACATAATCCGGCAGATAGGGATCATTGCATCCAATATATGGTCGCTGTCCCATTAATTTTTGGTCGTCTAACGGCCGCCGATTATGAAGACAATGTTGCTAAAGACGAACGTATTGATGCATTACGTGCAAAAATGCATTGCACAGAAGATGTACAGTTCACCCAAGACTATCATGATCCTGAAAAACGCTCGATTAGCAATGGATTAACCATTACATTGAAGGATGGGCAAGTGCTTGATGAGGTTGTTATCGAATATCCTGTTGGCCACAAGCGCCGCCGTAAAGAGGGTATGCCATTATTATTAAATAAATTTAGAGTTAATTTAGCAAGGCAATTCCCTGAGGCTCAACAAATTCGAATTCTAACAGCCTCTCTCGATAAACCAATGCTAGAAAAAATGCCCGTTAATGAATATATGGATTTATTTGTTATTTAAGTCTAAAGCAATTATTAGCGAGCAATTCAATTCAGCGCCTTAATATTGAGGCGCTGAACATTCACTGAGGTATCAAAAAACAAATTGGTAGCGAGTTTGGTTTCGGTACACTTGTTGAGGAAACGCAATCGAACTGTATTGTTCTCCCCACTCTGAATGGTTAATGGCATCCGCTGGAAACTGAGTTGCCAACACTACCCCTGAATAAGGGACATACGTTCGAGTTTTCCCCGATGTTGCAAGCAGGTTATTTCCACTATATACATGTAATGCAGGCTGTGTTGTTGCGATATTGAGCCATACATCCCCATTTGGCGCCCCCAGTGTTGCCACTGTCTGCTCACCGTCGGTTAATGCATCGTTTAATATAAACCCATGATCATACCCACCAACGCGGTGCTGCACATCGTCTTGTAAAAAATCTCGGCCAATACGCTTGCTTTGGCGAAAATCAAAATTGGTTTCAGCCACGTTATGCCATTCGCCCGTTGGAATACCGTCCATATCTGTCGGCAAGAATTGGTCTGCACCAATATATAAATCATGTTCCAAAGCCGTTCTGACCGAATCTTCCCCCGCTAGGTTGAAGTAGATGTGGTTCGCGAGGTTAACAGGGCAAGCTTCTGACGATTGATAAATATGGTGAATAACGACTTGATTATCTTCTGTGAGTTCATAGCTCACCTCAACCTCTAGCCGACCTGGAAAGCCTTGTTCACCAGCAGGAGACACTAAAGAAAAAATAGCCTTCTGGGGAGTTGGCTGAAAAATACCCCATATACGCTGGCTAAAATTATGCTTTCCACCATTCAAGCAGTGTACACCTTGGTTATTCGCAAGCTGATAACGCTGTTCATTTAACGTGAACTGTGAATTATTTATACGGCTAGCGACTCGCCCAACGGTTGAACCAAGGTATACTCCTTGTTCCATCTGTTTCGCCATATTGGGTGACCCCAAAACAACGTCTCGTTTACCTGTTACTAATGGAAGTATACAGCTAACCCAACTAGCGCCTAGACTACTGAGAATAATCTTCATACCATTTTGATTTGTAAGGGCAATAACCTTTGGGGCGCGAAATATCTGACATTGTTCTTGAGTTAACTGCATTTTTTCCTCAATCATTCAATAATTACTATAAAGAGCTGCTTGCTATATTTGCCCTTTACGTTGGAAAAATACTATATTGTGCCGTGCTGAAACAACATATTAATTTTCACCTTGTTATCAACTAGGTGCAATAATTAATGGAGCCTTTTTACATAATAGCTTGCAATAAAAAACCGAGCCACTTTTATGCTCGGTTCTTATCGGAAAATAAAATCAACCTATAATTAATGCTTAATCTCTTTGTCGTATGGGTCAAGGTGTGTCATGACATCCAAAATTAATGGGTTTTCCATCAGCTTTTTACGCACATTTACCGCAATCTCATGGCCAACAGTAATACTCATATTTCCATCAAGCTCTAAATGTACATCTACCAATAAAAAGTCGCCTGACTTACGTGTTTTTAAATCATGATACCCTGATAATTCACTGATATTATCCAAAATAGAACGGATTTCCTGCAAAGTTTCTTCATCTGCACCTTTATCCATTAAATCTTGCATGGATTGATTGGTGAATTTAAACCCCATCCGAAAAACAAATGTCCCCACAATCAACGCGGCCAGTGGGTCAAAAATTTTAAATCCGCACAAGCTACCAACAATACCAATAGCCACCACTAAGGAAGAAGCCGCATCAGAACGAGCATGCCATGCATTCGCCACTAACATACTGGAGTTCACTTTTTTCGCGACATGCAGCATATAGCGAAACAGCCCCTCTTTTGCGACTAAAGCAATCAGTGCGACAATCAATGCAATTGAGTGAACTTCAGGAATTAACTCAGGTTTCAGTAATTTTTCAATCGCTGACCAAACCATTCCCACACCCACAATTAATAAAATAATACCTAATATTAATGACGCACCATTTTCATAACGAAAATGGCCATATGGGTGGTCTTCATCTGGCTTTTTGTGGCTTTTCTTATTCGCTATCAACACCACAAAATCAGCAACCAAATCCGATAATGTATGAATACCGTCAGCTACTAACCCAGAAGAATGAGAAAAAACACCAACAATTATCTGCCAAATAGATAAGAAAATATTTACGACAACACTGACTAATGTGCTTTTTTTTGCGGCTTTAAATTTTATTTGTTGAATTTCAAAATCACTTTTTTTCTGTGTTGAAGCATTATTCATAGTCATAAAATGGGTTCTTTAATGAAAAACAAAACAATTATCATTCAAATAATACATTTAAATCAATTAGTTAAAAAACTCTTCGTAATGTTCGCATATATTTTATTAAAAGTCTCTGTGTGATTTGTAAATAACACAGAGAGTTGATAATAATTATTCTTTCTTTTCAGATAATAAGTTATGTCATTTTTAGATTATCGCCATAAATGCGCACGTTATAGCATTTATTACTTTTCATTTAACTTATAGTATATTGTAGATAACCTTTTGTAATTAATTTTAAATAATACGAAAATGAGGTAGCTATGTATAAAAAAATCCTAGTCCCTATTGATTTGTTAGAAGATGAATTAAACCAAGAGATCATCAAACACGTTGAGGCACTAGCGCAACTAAGCTCAGCCGAAATTCATTTTCTATCCGTTATTCCGAGCCTTGAGTTATTTTTTGGTATTGAAATTGCCGCATTACCAGAAAGTAACAAAGATTCCGCGGAACGCTCAATCCTTGCAATGCGTGCATTAGAAGAAGTCATTAAAGACATCAAAGTTGCTGATGAACGGATCCACTGCAAAATTGGTATTGGTTCAGCTAAAGATGAAATCTTAGATTATGCGCAAGACATTAGCGCAGATCTCATTGTTGTTGGCTCTCATCACCCAAGCACTTCAACCTATCTATTAGGTTCAACAGCCTCTGCAATCGTGCGTCATGCGAAAACATCTGTTTTTGTTATTCGCTAAATTGGTTCTATAAAAAATGCCGCTAAATGCGGCATTTTCTTGAATATTTATTTTGTAACTGAATCCATTAAGTTATCGTCTGTAGACCAGATACGATATTTTACTTGCATATCTTTCGGAGCATAAACCACAATCGGTAATTTGCTGTTATAACGCACAAATGCATCATCACCTAATTGAGTTGTCACAAAACGGTCTTTTGCAGGTTCAGAACACCCCATCATAGTAGATGCAGGGCCTTTTACTTCGTCAAGTTTATAATAATCATAACCCCAGCCTTCCAACGTCTTTCTGTCTAGGTCACCCATAAACCATTGGCGGTTACAATCTGCTTTGATCGTTTTTCCAATAACTAACTCAACCATAAAATCATTTTCATTTTGTTGCTTGGTTAATTCAATCACATGACGAGTCATACCCGATTCTGCTTTTGGGTATGGCGCGATCTTTTCCAAATCCTCCGTTGCGACTGCACATGATGAAATTAATGCCGCTGCCATTACAGATAAAATCGCTTTTTTCATTATTTATTCCTATCTAGAAATACAAAATCAATTTTAAAAACCAGAATTTCATACATACTAAGTCATTTACACCGTAATTATCACTATAGATGATTCTTAATTACAAAAATATAGATAACCCGGGTAAAAACAATGTAATACTACTTAATTCTAGTTGAAAGATCATAAAACTAATAAAAATTATGTAAATTACAAGCTATTGGGATGTACAAAATGTACGCTCTGTTTATACTGAATCTGAGGCTTAATATATTCTGAGGAGGTAGTATGTTATCAGCAGATCAAGATTTAGTTTCAAAATTAATCTCTACGCATCCCCGTTTTCAAACGCTTTATGAAAAGCATCATCAACTCGACAAAGAAATCAGTAAATTAGAAGGCCCTTCTGGTGCTGGTTACAATGAGCATGTCGCTAAGCTAAAAAAAGAAAAATTACATCTTAAAGATGAAATGCAAAAAATAATGCTCTCGAGTCAATAGACTATCACGATAACAACATGTGTTGTTTTTCTAACATGATGAAAATAAAAAGATTAGCTAACACCCTAAAAAATGACGATGTTCTATTGTTCATTTAGTACCTAGCTAAGTATTTTTTCACTCGACTAAAAGAGGGTAATTTTTACCCTCTTTTTTGTTACATTGAAAAACTCTTTATTTTGTTGAGCTCCATCAATAAAAGTAAGAATACATTATCATTAACTCGCTATCCTCATATAAAGTTGTATATTAAATGTATGTTTGTTTTTTATAGAGACTTATTTTATGGCTGGTAAACGCATTCAACGTGAAATTAAAACGATTGAAAAAATGATAAAAATCTATGAAAAAACCTACCCCGCCCCCATAGAATCGCCTAATTTCTATCAAGAATTATTTTCCTATGCCGTTAATAGGTTAGAGAAATGCCGATATGGAGAAGAAAAACCAGCTTGTAAACAATGTCCAATCCATTGTTACCAACCCAAAATGCGAGAGCAGATGAAGCTAGTTATGCGCTGGGCTGGCCCTAAGATGCTAATCCATCACCCAATACTAGCTGTACGCCACTTACTTGATGACCGTAAACCCGTTCCTGACTTACCAGCTAAAGTGAATAAGCGAACAGCTAAAAGCATGGGTCATGATGAGTGAGACCCTAGCTCAAATTGGCACCCTCTATTTGAGGTTTCAAACAAAACACAGCATAAGGAGAAAAATAAGGCATAGGTAGGCTGAAAAATGATGAATGAAAAAGTAATAACATTTGAAATTATGCATAAAAATACATATTTGAAATGCCTATCAGAGCAATTGTACAAACCTATCATTATAAAAATGAGATGCCTGTCGCAATAAATCCGCTATCCAGCCCCATCTTGATAAATTAGTATTATCGATACGATAAGCATAATAAATAACTCAAGTTAACAATTATTTATTACATAAACAATATTAATCAATGATGGTTTTAACGAATTTTAATATCATCATTAACATAGCTAAAATTCACATTACTATACTAAAAATGACAATTGAGCAAAAAGTAGAAAAAAAACGCCTATTATGCGTAAAAAACGATAACATATTAACAACCGACTAATTTTAGTATTTTGGATTAATAACCCAAACTAAAAAAAATAATAAAAATAAAAAACTAAATAAACTTTTTTTAACACTATAAATACCGAGCTAAAACTAAGAAAAGATCGGAAAAAACATATTTGGAAACATTTATTTATATTTAGAATTACAATGTGACACAAAATTAATCGATTTATATAATTTCAACCATACTAATAACACCCATGCTTTATATTACCAGATGGAAATTGTTGAATATTTTATTTTGAAATTATATTTGAAATACAATTAATGAAGGTATCGTCATGCAAGTAATAAATTCACCGAATCAATACGTAATTAAACAGATAAACATTAATAGTCACGCATCTCATAATATCATCGACTTAGAAACCAAAGGGCTTTTGATCATAGAACAAGGCTCTGTGTTACTAGAAACCCCAGCTAACTCACAACACTTAAATGAAGGTGATATTTTATATCACAAACAAGGGGCTTACTCCTTGCAACTCACCGAAACCACAGATTGCAAATTACTTTGGATCCCCTTAAATGATGATTTCTTGCGTAACTTCATCTCCAATCATGGTGCAGAGTTAAGCGAAATAGACCGTAATGAAGCCTTACCATGTGATGTGATTAAATTTAATTCATCTCCTATCATTGATGAGATCAAAGCAAGCTTAAATGCATTTATTAATAATGAATACCCTGACGTCATCTTCACACTCCGAGTAAGCGAATTATTATTATTACTCAGCTACAGTGAACAAGGAGCTCTATTGTTATCTAATTTTAGGCAGCTGAGTAGTCGCCAAGTTGAGCGTTTGCAGTTATTTATGGAAAATAATTATCTTAAAGAATGGAGACTAAGTGAATTTGCACGTACTTTTGGTATGGGATTAACAACGTTTAAAGAATTGTTCAATACCGTTTATTCAACCTCACCACGCTCGTGGATTAGTGAAAAACGTATCATGTATGCACACCAACTATTAATTAACACGACAATGAGCATTGTAGAGGTTTCAATGGAAGCAGGCTTTTCCAGTCAATCTTACTTCACCCAAACTTATCGAAAACGATTTGGATACACACCGAGTAGATCAAGAATAGCAGCTTAACCGCTCAGCAATCTTCGAACTCATGCCCTGTCAGTTATAGAAATATAATCTGGCAGAAAGGCAAGTCTCGGTCCCTTCCGTTACACAGCCATATTCACTTCTTAGACTTCTTAAATTTCTATAATCCCTTCAGATTGATATATCACAAAAAAAGGTAATTCGCCTTTCAGTGACAAATTACCTTTAAGATGAACTCAGACAAAAGCTATATTATTTTGCTTTGATTATTTTTAAATCAATGATTGACATGGAGTTTGGTGGCACTTCTCCTGGTATACCGTCAACACCATACCCTCCTTCAGGTTTAATATAGACTTTAACCATACCCCCTTCCCCTGCTCGTTCTACAAAGGAATTTAATGGCGTTGGTAACTGACTATAAGGTAATGTGACCGGGTTTTGGTCGGTGTACAATACCGTAACCTTACCATCCGTTAATTGCTCTCTCATAATAAAAGTCACGTCTTTATTTTTAACATCTTTTATAGGAGAACCTGCTTGAATGATTTTATAGTAAGTGTTGCTATCGAGCTTACTGTATTTTTGAGCGGTGATTTGCTCAATAATTTTTTGGTTTTTCTTCGCATTTTCTGCGGCAACCGCTTTTGCATCTTTGCTAGGTGGAACTCGCCCTGCCAAGCCAGTATTCGGTTTTGTGCCACTTCTCGCTTTTAATGCATCATTTTCATCTTGTAACTGAGTTATTAATCGGTTTAATTCCATAATTTGTGATTTTAAAGTTTCATCACTCGAAATGGATTTACGCGAATCTAGCTCTGTTTGTAATTTTTTCAACTTCTCTTGTGCTGATGCCAACTCTTTTTGAGAATTAGTTTTTAAATCACCAAGAAGTTTATTCGTCTCTGTCAGTTTTTGCTCAATCTCAGACTGTTTCTTTGTTTTAGCCGCAATATCGCTTTCAAGTTTACTAATTTTGTCTTCTTGGGACTTAGCCTGTTTAACAAATTGCTGGTTTTGCTGCTCAAGTTTTTTCTTCTCACTTTCCTGGGCAGTCAGTGCATCATTAATTGATTTTTTCTCAGATTCCAACTTAGCTAAAGCGGCTTCTTTCTGTTTCAATAATGCAATTTGTTTATTTAAGTCTGTCGTTAACTCTTTGACTTGCTTGTCACTTGCTTGCCCTATTAGCGCCGTTTGTTTTTCAACATCTTTTTGTAACTTCAACAGATCCGCATTAGCCTGTTGCAATTGTTTTTGAGCATCAACAAAATTCTGTTCATTTTGCTTTAAGTTTGTTTGTAATTGTTCCTGTTGCTTTTGGCTCTCAGCATATTGTTTTGATAATGTATTTTGTGCTGCTTGCTGCTCAGCTAACTGTTTTTTCGCTATTGCTAATTCTGACTCT